>JAFGVS010000003.1 GCA_016937865.1 Alphaproteobacteria bacterium | reverse complement strand
TTTGGGAAAGAAGATTTTATGGTTTCTCTTTTTGGGGGTTATGAAACGCATTCTTGGAATAAGTATAAATTGACCGATGGGTCTGGCACAGGACTTACGTATGAATATGATGTGCAAGATACAAAAGGTTGGTTGGCGGGCCTTAAATTAGGGCTTAAATTCTAGATAAAAATGCAGGTAATCCATTTCATGGGCATCATATTTGATTTAGCAAACGGCGGGGCACCAAATGGCCGACGCCGTTTTTAAATCAAATCTTCTGACTCATAAGCTGAATTACGTTTTAATACGGAAATCTCGATTTTCTTATTTCAACAAATTTAATACAAGAAGAAAGAGCTTTTAAGTTATGGACCATGTCCCTGTTTTAATTGAACAAATTTTACCGTTTTTAAAGGATGTCCCGGCCGGAATTGTTGTCGATGCGACTTTTGGTGCCGGTGGATACACGCGTCAAATTCTAGAAAAATTTCCTTCTTTGTCTGTTGTTGGTGTTGATCAAGACAAAACAGTTTTGCCTTTTGTTGCAGAAATAGAAAAAGATTTTGGTGACCGATTTTCTTTTATTCAAGCAAATTTTGAATCGATGAAAGATCATTTAGAAGATCAAAAAATTTCGGCGGTTGTCATGGATCTTGGTGTGTCTTCGATGCAGATTGATCAGGAAGAACGTGGTTTTTCATATCAACAGGATGGCCCTTTAGATATGCGTATGAATTCGGATCAAGAATTGAGCGCATATGAAATTGTAAATACGTGGGAACGAAAAGACCTTCGTCGTCTATTTTGGAAATATGGGGAAGAAAAACATGCTCCTTTGATTGCGGCTAATATTTGTCATGCACGGGAGAAAAAAAAGATAGAAAGCACCAAAGAGTTGCGCGATATTATTGAACGTGCCGCACATTCGGTAAAAGCGGTGATGCGTGTTTTTCAAGCCATTCGGATTGAGGTAAATGATGAATTAGGCGCTTTGGAACGCGGGATGGAGAGTGCAGCGGCTCTTTTACAGGACGGCGGTCTTTTGATTGTTGTAACGTTTCATTCTTTGGAAGACCGTTTGGTTAAAAACTTTATGATTGATAAGGGAAAAGCTGTTGCGGGATCACGGTATGCCCCTGTTTTAACAGAAGAAAAACAATTTAATATCTTAACTCGGAAACCTTTATTGCCAACAGATCTAGAAATTGAAACAAATCAACGTTCGCGTTCTGCGAAATTGCGTGTTTTGCAAAAAAAATCATAGCCTTTATTTATATAAAATAATTTAAAGAATATTCTGAAAATATTATTAGAATAATAAATCTTTCACATCTTTGTACTTTGGATTTTTGATCTCGATATACATTTGGTCGCGATAATCGTGTAAATATTGATCGGCCAATACTTCTACTTTTTGGTTGAGCAAGCTGAATTTTATTTTTTCTTTTATGTCATCATCTTTAAGTAAATTTTTTTGTACGCGAGAACACACCATGAAAATGATCGCGCCTTGGCCAATAGGCATAGGCTCTAAAACTTTTTTGATGGGCGCGTTTGCAAAAATATTTTGTAAGGGCGGTGCCAGACTTTTAGAGGTAATGCGTCCCATGTCTCCGGATCCAGGCGCGCCATAAAGTTGCGATTTTTCATTAAATGCTTTACAAGAGCGAATGTTTTTTACTTCACTGAAAACACTGTTGACGCGATCGGATTCTTCGACAATGATTTGGCTGAGATGTAATGTTGAGGGAATAAGTGGTGTTTTTTTCAAGACCTCATAATAATCCTTTATTTCTGTGTCGGATAAGCTTGTGTTTGGTGCGATACGCATTTGGATAACCCGCATCCAAGCAATTTGTGTTTTTAAATACTCTTTATAATATTCGATATCATAATTAAAGTGTGGTAATTTAGTGCGGCCTTTCATCATGTTTTTATATGTCTCTTGGACGTCCTGATCAGATGCCATTGCGCGGTTTTTGCTGGCGAGTGTGATTTTTGCTGTATCATTAATCAGATCGATAAGCGCACTTTTTTCTTGTTCGATTAGGGATTTCCCTTCGATTTTTCGAGGGGAAACAACTTTTAATAAAGACCGACGTACATTGATGTCATAATCTGTGATTGCTTTTTCGTTTGCAAATGCCACAATTTCAATGGCCCATGTTGGGGTGGTGAGCAAGCAAAATAGAATGATTAATTTTTTTACCATTGGTTTTCTTTCTTAATATCTTCCCAGGATTTTCCCATACTGGTTGATCCGAGAGTTTTAAATGTGAATGTTACAAAGAAGCTTTCTTGGCCTTCATAATCTCGGTCGCTTGTATATTCGCGTCGTGCGCCGAGATCAAACTTAAAGCAATCGTTTTCGTAAATCAACCCCGCACCGATTTCAATTTGTTTATCCGTTGTCATGTTATGTCGATCGTATAGATACGTTCCCCAATTGTGGGTTAGTTTTACAAAGGTTTTTCCATAGATTTCTTCTTTGGTTGTTACTGTGGATATTGTTTCATCCCATTCGTTGTTGAAGATGTAGTTTGTTTGGAAGTAGAATCTGTCTAGGTCAAGGAAGAGGTCCACCTCTTGGCGGTTGACCGAAAGGGTTTCTTCATCGACTTGTGCACGGTAAGCGGATTTAAAATACCGGTTGAAATCAAATATTACGCGTCCGACATAATCTGAAAATGTATCATTTAGGCTGGATTCTTCTGTAATGGTTTCATCTTTTTTAAAGCGGTAGCTTTGTCCAAAAAAGGTGTGCACTTTTCCGATATTTTGTCCAATAATATCATACGCCAATCCGTAATTAATGCGTCGTCCTGTTTCAATCCTGTCATAGCCACTAAATCTATTTGTTGAGAATAGGTTTGTGTCGTCTAGGCGGAGGCTTTGACTGTCTATGTTTGGGATGTTGTTGGGTTCGTCTTTTTCATTTGGGGATGCCACGAACTGCACGATTGGTTTTAGAATCTGTGCTGATTTTTCCCCTGTTTTTAAAAAGGCCCATTCCCACTGCAACATGGCTTGAGGGGTTAAGCGTAATTCATCATCAGTTAATGTGCTGGTGGTATTAAGTGGCACGTTGTCCATATTGTAGGCATCTGCCCGTACGGATAAATCAAGAGTCCATTTCCATCCGAAAGACTGTAGCCAGGGTTTTGTCCATCCAATTCTTCCGCTGGTGCGTGTATGCGTTCCATCATTGTCATATTCTAAGTGTGCGGTATTAAAATTTAAAGAGAAGAAGCTGCCATCAACCAGGGGGTTAAATTTTCGATCATAGTTTAAGATAGGTAAAATCTTTGGGAGGGCCGTTTCATTTGAGTCTGATCGTAGATCTTGAAATGAATGCATGTTTAGGGTTAGGTAACTGCGATTCCAAAGACCTTCGAAGCCTCCACGGCTTTCTAAATAGGGTGTGTTTTCATCAATGTCATATTTTCGTAAAAAAGTATCGTCAGATACGCGTTTGAAATTTAAGAATCCACGCCAAACAGGGGTTAGGTTTACAATATTATCCGAAAAAACATACCAGCGCTTTTCGCGTGTTTCACTGTTTTGTGTAAATGTTCCTTTGGTGCGCGTTTCCCCAAATGTGAAGTTTTTTCGATGTTCTGCACCCATTAGGTTTCCTTCTTCAGATGTAAACATGGGTAGAAGGGTTAAGTCATGTGTATCGGATAGCGCGATGTAGTAAGGCATTGTGATGTGTCCCCCAAGATCTGCGCTGGAGCCGATTTTCGGGAATAAAAGTCCACTTTGTCTGCGTGCTTCTGGTGTTGGGTGAGATAAATAGGGGGTGTAAAAAACAGGGACGCCGTATAAGTTTAGGCGTGCGTGTGTATATTGCATACTGTTTTCGGTTTTTGATACACGAGACGCTTTGATTTCCCAAGGCAAACAGTCTTTGCTGCGATCACAGGATGTATAGGATGGGTTTTCTAAAATAATTTTTTCACCTTTTCTGGAAACGCTTTTGGCTTCAACCGATGCGCCGTCGGATAAATTTAATTTTAGCGAATCGAGATTTACGTTATTGAGTCCGTCCTCAGAATAAATGGATTCTGTTCTAAAAGACTCTCCATTTTCTTTTTTTACTTCAATCCCTCCCCAAGAAGCGAAGCTTTTTTTCTCTGTATTATATGTTGCATGTGGTGCTTTTAGTTCTGTTTCACCATTGGTTGCGTGAACCCCGCCATCTGCTGTTGCAATCCCCGTGTTGTGATCAAAGGTAATGGAATCCGCTTCGACTTTGATTTGTTCTGCGTGGGGTGCAAAAGGAATCATCGCTAGTGTGAAAAAAATTATCCAACGATTCATTTTTTCTTTCCTCGCGTGCTCCATAAAAAAGCCAGCCCTGCAATTAAGAACAAGATGTGCATGCCATATATTGCCCCGGCCAGAGCGATGTTTTTTTTCAGTAAATTAATACTGGTAAGCAGTAAGGCTTCCAGTCCGACGAAAGCAATACTGGTGACTAGAATATTGTTACCCTTGCTACGTCCTGTAATCGATCCCAAAAATAATCCAATTAAAGCAAGGCAAATGGAAAGGATTGGCCAGAAAGCAACCAGGTTTCTGCGGTGAAATTCAGCCATGTATTCGTTGTGTGTTCTCTGGTCTATATTTTCAGATGGTCTGAGTAGCGTTGTCGAAAACAATTCTTTTGGTTTTACGCGTCGTTCTTTTTTCTCTTCTAGAATGCCGAGGTCAACCGTGAAGTTTTTAAAATCGCCGTAGATGATTTCTCCGTTTTTATTTTCTTGGAGACTGCCTTGTGCTAGCGCGACAGAAAGGCCTTTTTGGGTTTGAACGAATTCTCCTTTTTTCGCAAAAACGGTGTATGTTCTTTCCGGAACACGGTTATCATGCAAAATAAGATTATAAAGAATGTTGTTATTTGTTTTTTCTACATAGATCGTTAAATTGGGAATAAGGGTGTTAAATGAATCCTCTTTTATAACCAATGAAGCAAGATCATTTCGAAATGAAAATTGTTTGTTTTTGAATTGTTGGTTTGCCCAAGGCTCTAGAATGTGTGAAGAAAAAAGAAGATATATAAAAAGGATCCCCCCAAGCCATAATGCTGGACGTGCTAATTGTCCACGGGATGCCCCGCCGGCTTGCATGACTAATAATTCTTTATCCATTACAAATTTATGATAAATAAATAAGACAACGGCGAAGACAGCGATTGGAATAACGATCGTAATAATTTGCGGGAGAAGCAGAACCGTTAAGGAAATGAACGACCAAAGAGATAGTCCACGCTCTAAAACAAGTCCAAACAAACGTAAGAATTGAGTCAGCCACGCAACGCCTGCAAGTACAAGCGTGACTGTAATTAATCCGTGTGCCAGGTGTTTAAAAATATAGTTTGAAAGAATCTTCAAAATTTCACGCTCTTATTTCTCCCTACTTTTATATAGACAAAAATCATAAAAGTCTATAAAATGCTTTTTAAATAAAAAAAAGGAAGAAATATGGAACCGTTTGAAGTTGGATCGTTTTTTGTTCGTTTAGCCCAAACTGAAGAAGACCGTCGTTTGGTTCAAGACTTGGTCGATGATGTCTTTCATCGTGAAGAAGGGGTTGACCCAGAAACTGTTCAACAACGTCAACATGATATTCATGTTATTAATCCTGCTTGTGATCATTTAATGGTTTTTTCAAAAGATACAGATCAGCTTATTGCAACGTATCGCCTTATTCGTCGGGAACATGCAGACAAAATAGGTGGGTTTTATACAAAAGAAGAATATGATCTGACTAATATTTTAAATTATGGCGGTGAAATTTTAGAGTTTTCACGTGCGGTTACCCATAAAGATTTTCGCACAAGTGGTGTGATGATGATTGTCTGGAAAGGCTTGGCTGAATATATTAAAGTTTATGATGTGAAGTTGATGTTTGGTATTCCAAGTTTTCACGGAACTGATCCGAAAAAATTTGCGGCGGAACTTTCCTATTTGTATCATTTCCACCGGGCTCCTGATGAAATTTTATGTCGTTCTAAGGACTATACTTCGATGGATTTTATTCCTAAAGACCAAATTAACGAGAAAGAAGCCTTTATGAATTTGCCACCTTTATTAAAAGGTTATTTACGGGTTGGGGCTGTTATTGGAGATGGCGCTTATGTTGATGAAGATTTCGATACGGTTGATGTGCAGGTCATTGTTGAAACATCCAAGACCTCTGGGACTTATAAGAAGCACTTTTTGGATTAGATAGTAGGACTATAGGTTTTGGTTATTCATTTTATGGGTACTAATTCGATTTAGCAAGTAGGCGGGCCCAAAACGGTCGACGCACTTTTAAATCAAACGGTCATCTTTAAATTACATCCTCCGGATATAATTTTTTTGTCGATTGACTCATGAAATAAATTACATTTTAATATGAAAATCTCTTTTTAAATGTGAAATAAAAAAAGGAAAAAGATGAAAATTTTATATACGACATTTTGTTTTTTACGCGCCGTGCTTCGGTTGGTTGCATTGCCTTTATGGTTATTGTTTATTACATTTACGGGTTATTTTTATGTGCTTATTTATAATCAACAACCGAATCGTTTGTTGCATGTTTTTTGGAAAGTTTGGGGAGTCATCTTAGGTCTAAAAATTACGATTCCCAAAGGGTTTAAGATTAAACCTAAAACGGTTTTAATTTCTAATCATATTTCTTATTTGGATATTATTGTTTACGGCGTTGCAACCAATCCTGTTTTTATCGGAAAACAAGAGATTAAATCGTGGCCTGTTCTTGGATTTGGGGCGGACAAAATTGCAGGGATTTTTTATATCGATCGTCGTCGTAGTCAAATTATGAATGAGAAGGAACGTCTGTCTAAGTTTATTGAAACTGTTCCACGTAATTTGCTTTTCTTTCCAGAAGGGACAACCGGGGAAGGTCGTGAGGTTATGCCATTTAAGCCGGCTATTTTCGATATGTTGCTTTCCGCACGCTCTGCGAAGATCCAAGCTTTTTCTTTAAAATACACGCACATCAATGGGAAGCTAATTAAGACAAAAGCGGATCGTCGCAAGATTGCTTGGTACAATGATCCAGAACCACAAAAATATAAAGATCAGCCGTTATTACAACATTTATGGAAAGTTCTTTTGATGGATAGCATTTCTGTTGAAATTAAGCCGGCGAAAGATCTTATTTCTGTTGATCAATTTGAGGACAGACGTTCTTTGGCCGCGCGAGCAGAAGCTGATATAAAACAGAATTTTTAAGATGAAAAAAACAACTCTTTCGGTGCATTTAATGGAGCTTAAAAGACGTGTTTTGTATAGTCTTTGTATCTTTGTTGTTTTTTTCTGTTTCGGCCTTTTTTACGATGATTTCTTATATGACATTTTAACTGCGCCTTTAATGGGAGGAACCTTCTCTCCACATGTTATGTTAATGACCTCTTTAACAAGCGGTCTTTCTTTGTCTTTGCGCTTTGGGTTTCTTTCGGGGGTGTTTTTAGGGATGCCATTTTTCATTTATCATATTTGGCGTTATGTTCTCCCGGCCTTAAAGCAGAAAGAGCGTGGTTCGTTTCGTTTTTTCTTTACTTTGTTCCCTCTTCTTTTTTATATTGGTGCGATTTTTGCCTATGTGATTATTACACCTTTGGCTTGGGATTTTTTATTGTCTTTTTATCAATCTTTTCAAGTTGCAGATTTGCCTGTTCAATTTATGCCCCGCGTGGATGAATATTTAAATCTGATGTCTTCCTTTATCGTGACGTTCGGTTTGGCTTTTGAATTACCCCTTGTTTTAATTTTACTTATGCGTTTGAAAATTATTTCACCAGATTTTTTGGTTGAAAAGAGACGCTTTGTGATTGTGGGGATTTTCTTTCTTTCCGCTGTTTTGACTCCTCCAGATGTTTTATCTCAGGTA
>JAFGVS010000016.1 GCA_016937865.1 Alphaproteobacteria bacterium | reverse complement strand
GCTTGTTTTCGACTTTATTTCACCCACTTTATTTTTAAGGCCGATAACGGTCCCAATCCCTTGTTGAATCATCATCGGATCAATCTGCGCAAAAAGCACACCCGGCATCGCTACGAAAAAAAGGATAAGAATTCTCTTCATGAAAAGAGTATAGCATAATTTTAACATAAAAAAAAGCCTGAAAAAGGCTTTTCTTTAAAGATAATAACAAGGTTTTATGCGCCTGTTTTGATTTTGGCGACCAATTCTGCAATCGTTGGAATCTTTTTTCCACCCTCATAAAAAGGATCCGTCCCAAAACGAGAAGCGATTTGCCCCGCAAAAATCAAATTATCTTGGACTTTTCCACCATGTGAAATATCCATCAATGTTTTTTGAATACAAAACGACCGTGGATCTGCCTGTGGATTAACGCCTTCATATTGGCTCCATCCGGAAAACTGGCAAACAGATAAACAACCAACACAATCACGCATATCCTGACGTAACGTTTTTGCTTCTTCGGAAGAGGCAAAAACAACGGTTGAATCAGGCGTTTTCATCGCAACATCAAACCCATCTTTGATAAATCCAGCAATTTTTTCACGATCCGCCTCTGAAACAAAAATAGTTTGACCATTAAGCGCAACCTGTGCCGTCAAATCATCTTTAGGTTCCATTGAAAAAGGCACTTGACGCGCAGAACGCTGTTCTAACATTTTCAAAAAATCATTCCGAGCAGCAGAAGAATAAAACCCAGTTGGTGAGAATTGTTGCAAAGAAACATCGCCTTCCGTTAACGAAAACAAATATTGCTTGTGATCCTCTGTAATCGGACTTTCTTGGGTTACCAAAGGACGTGTTCCAAATTGAAATACAACCGGACCAATTTGTGGATTATTAATCACAGACACCCATTCAGATAAACACCATACACTTCCGGCAATAATAATAGGAATAGCCTTCAAGCCAACTTCATTCATAAAAGTACGTAATTCAACCAGGCGTTCATACGCACGTTGTGGTTCTTTTGGATTTTCAGCATTAGACAAACCATTATGTCCACCGGCTTTCCAAGGATCTTCATAAACAACCGCGCCCAACCATTCTTTATTTTTTTCATAAGAACGCTTCCATAAAATTTTAAAAGCACGTGCAGAAGAAACGATTGGATTGTAATAAGTCGTATATTTCGCGGCAATTTCCGCCAATTGATATGGCATGCCGGCACCACAAGTAATCCCATGAATCAGGCCTTTTGCCTTAGAAAGAACACCTTCTAAAATATCGACACAAGCGCCCATTTCCCAAAGAACATTCATAAATATCCGACCCTGTCCCTTGGATTCCACGTGCGCAATCTTCGCCTGAGTCAAAGCACCTTTAATGGCATGATCAACCAATTCTTTCTGACGCTCTTGGCGCGTTTTACCTTGAAAAACACGTTCAATTAAATTCCCATTTTCATCACGAGCATCCGGGTTAACACCTGAAAATGTCCCGATGGCGCCACAGGCTGCAAATCGCCCAGCCGTCAAGCCGGTAGAAACGTTAATACCTTTTCCGCCTTCTATAATTGCTTCAACTTCTTTACCACCATAAAAAATCTTTGGAAGATTAAATTGCACATTTATCCTTTCTATTTTCAAATATCCCTTTAAGGAGGATTCGATTTCCACATAAGGATAGGTTTTGAATCAAGGCAAGTCAAACAAAACAGAACTTATTTAATAAAAAAATAGAAAAGACTTGATTTCGATAAAAAAGTCTCTACCTAAAGAAAATCAACGGGCCATTTGCGCCCTTTTTTTATCTCCAAAAATAAAACAAACAAAAAAGAAGGAATAAAACAATGACAACAAAATCAGTCCAATGGCGCCGCGGCACAACTTCGGAACATGCCATTTTCACAGGTCTAGAAGGCGAAATTACCGTCGATACAGATAAAGAAACAGTGCGAGTCCACGATGGCACCAAAGCCGGTGGATATCCGCTCGCCCGTGAAGATCTATCCAACGTATCCGACGCCAACTTTGCAACCCGCGGCCTTGCCCTCGCCGACATGACAAATATTGCCAGCGAAGATATTGCCGCACGTGGAATCGCAAAAACCGATTTATCAAATCTAGTGACAACGGCCATTGCAACGGAAGTCAAAAAAGGCGTACTTCAATTGGCCACAACTTCCGAAGCCCAAGCCGGCATCGAAACATCGAAAGCCATCACACCCGCCACACTAAAAGCATCCCTTTCTTCAATTGAAGGATTGCCAAACGGCTATATTAATGCGCTAACATTATCACTTAGTACAGACGCAGATCATGATATTACGGTAAGCCCTGGCGAAGCGAAAAGCGCTGACAAAACAACCTCCATGATATTATCCAGCGCACTAACAAAAAAATTAGACGCAACCTGGGTGGCTGGGTCTGACACAGGAGGCATGCCCGCCCCATTAACAGCTCAACCTTCAACCACCTATCATGTGTTTATTTTATGTGATCCAACAACAAAACAAATCGATGCCGGATTCGACACCGATTTAAATGCAACAAATCTATTAAATGTTTCTGGGAGTTACAGCAAACACAGATACATTGGATCCGTTTTAACGGATACAAATTCGAATATTATTCCTTTTATCATGAAAGGGAAAAGCGAGAAATTAGATATTTTTTATACGACCGAACAAGAAGATCTAAATACAACGACAAATCCAAATACATGGACAAGCTTACAACTAACCGTACCACACGGAATCGAAGTATTACCCTATACACATATGAGTGCTTTTCAGGATATTGCGTATAATTCAACGACGTATTTTAAATCGAAACACATCGCAGGAGAGGGATTGATCTTAAAAGCACAAGAAAGCCAAGGGGAGTACATTGCCCTCAGTGATCATAGCTTATTAACGGATATAAACGGACAAATTGAATATAAAACGGTACCAGAAAACACAGGTTACTTACCTTTGGTAAAATTAAAAACAATGGGATATACGCTTTACCGTTAATAGACTTCTCTAAAAGAGTCAACTTTAAACGTATACAGCAGCGCCGGGTTCAGTTGTGCGACAGAAAAAGAGCGCATAAAATCCCCCAAAGAAACCGCCATTTGAATTTTCAAATAAGAAATTGTCACACGATCGGTATCCGGCGCATATGTATAAAGCTTTAAACGCACATTCCAGAAATCTTTCTCTTTATAAGGCGAACTTAGAATTTCAACCGTGCGCGTTTTTCCTTCTTTGACCAATTGCAAAACACGTGGCGCAAACCCACCCGCAGGATCAATAAAACCCCGCCAAACAGAACCATTTTCATTGGGGGAAACCCAAATCGCGTACGGCGCATCAATAGGAGACTTGTGTTCACTCCACCATTGTCCCATACGTTGTGCCATTAAATCATCATCTGGTAAAATCGTATAACGATAGACCAAATAATCTTCTATTAAATGGGAAACTAAAAGTTTTTTTTGCGCTTTTGTCATATAAGATGGGCTAGAAGGATAAACCGCTTGAATCGTCGTATCTTGTTTTAAAAAGGCCGGCACCAAACTATAATAATCCCCAAACCACAAAGCTTTAAAAATACCATACGCAAAAAACAGGGAAACAAGCACCCCACTAAGTGCAACCAGCGAAAATAAAAAGGTCCATAAACGACTCATAATATCTTTCTTTTTTATTCCATTTTTATTTTTCAGAAGGAGAAGGTAATATCCCGTAATCCACAACCTGAAAAAGATACTCATCCGGTTTCAAAAGATCCCGCACACTAACATAAGCCTGCCACAATTGATCTTCGATTTCATAATCTATTTTATAAATCAACGTTAACCCTTTACCACGTTCCGGTGGAATAATTTTGTATAGTTCAACCGTACGAATAGAGGGCAATTGAACCCAATTATCTTTAGAGCGTTCTTTCCGAGCAGGATACGTCTTATCAAAAAAATCTTTAAAAACAGCCTGCGTTGACATCAAACACACACTACACCGTGGCTCAACCGTACGATTTCGTGTCTTTTCAATCAATTTTTTTTCACGCTCATCTTGTAAACAATCACACAATCGGTGATGATTATTCGCCATATCCAACTGCCACATTTCTCGTTTTAAAACATAATCCCGAACAAATTTTTCGCGTAAAACATCACGGGCAGATTTTACCACTTTCCCTGGGACAGAATCCGCTGAAAATAGACGAAAAGAAGACAATTTTGAATCAAAGGAAACAAAGCGAGGCGACAATTCTTTTTGTTTAAGCAAAGTCAAAAAACCAAAACCAATTAGAGCATTAATCGTAAATAAAACCGTCAAAACAAAAGCAATCCATCGAAGCAATCGAATAGAACGCCGCGCAGGACGGTTTTTCAAATGAACCTTAAAAGGAAAAATAGGAAGCATCATATATAGTCTTTCTAAATAGATATTGATGTTATTTTTTTATTTTTTGAAAAATTGTCAGTTGATTTTAATTCTGGCATATAAAATATGGCTAAATTAAAATTGCTGAAAAGATACAAAAAAGATAAAAAAGAAAATCAAGTCTTTCTTCTGTGTACTCCTATCCGTTTTTGCTAAATAAATCTTATATATTTAGAATGATTATATAACAACGTGATCACCGTTTTGAGGAACAAGAATACAAGCGCATGGGGAAAGTTTCATTTCCGCATTATCATGTCCAACACCAACAGGATCTCGATGATACATAGAGCCACCACAGCTTGATAGGAAAAGGCCTAACAGCCCGGCAATAAATAACTTTTTCATGTGATCTCCTTTATCTCTTACGTTTAATAATAAAGGTATTTTTTTCAAAAACAAGTAGAAAGTTGATTTTTATATCAAAATAAAATATCATGCATCACATGTCAGACCTAAAAACAAATTTAACCCAATCTTCAAAGCTAATCACAGAGCTTGGGAGGTTTCTTTGACCCAATTTCTTTAAAAACAGAAATTGAATCACTCCATAAAAAAACAGAAGCCCCTAAATTTTGGGAAGATCTTAAAAACAGCCAAAAAGTTCTAAAAGAAAAAAAAGCACTTGAACGAAAACTAGAGAACTTCAACACATTAAAGCACCGTTTCGATACCCTAAAAGAAATGAGTGATCTGGCGGAAACAGAAAACGAAACAGATCTATTAAAAGAACTCGATATCGAATCAAATACACTTGTAAGTGACCTTCAAAACGCCAAAATCGAAACCTTTTTGTCTGGAGAAGCAGATTCTGAAGATGCATTCCTCGAAATCCACGCCGGCGCAGGTGGCACCGAATCCTGTGATTGGGCACTGATGTTACAACGCATGTATATGCGCTATGCCGAACGAAAAGGCTATACCGCTTTACTCATCGAAGAACAAAGTGGCGAAGAAGTCGGCCTAAAATCAACCACCTTACACATCAAAGGTGAAAACGCGTATGGTTGGCTAAAGCACGAAAGCGGGATACACCGACTGGTGCGCATTTCCCCATTTGATTCAAATGCAAAACGCCATACGACCTTTGCCTCTGTTTGGGTCTACCCAGACATCGATCAAAACATTGAAATTGAAATTAACCCGGCCGATTGCCGCATTGACACATATCGCGCGTCCGGCGCAGGTGGACAACATGTAAACACAACCGATTCTGCGGTGCGCATTACCCATATCCCAACCAAAATTGTCGTGCAATGCCAAATGGAACGCTCCCAACATCGCAATAAAGAAGTCGCTTTTAAAATGTTAAAAAGCCGTTTATATGAAAAAGAAATGCGGGAAAAACAGGCCGAAAAAAATGCATCTGAAGCCAATAAAACCGAAATTGGCTGGGGAAATCAAATCAGATCTTATGTCTTGCATCCATACCAAATGGTTAAAGATTTACGTTCAAATGTGGAAAGCTCTAACCCCAAAGCGGTCCTTGATGGCGAACTCGACGAATTCCTTAATGCAATGCTAATGAAAAAAGCTTAAACCGCGCGAAAATTCCTGCGTTTTTTAACAACCTCAGAAGTCTTTTCAGTTTCTTTTTGAACAAGACCAATAGCCCCACGAAATCGAGGAAGATTTGGATTCTCCTGCAACAATTTTTCCTGTTCTATTTTTAATTCTGCTATTTTTTGTGCAGTTGACTTTTCTGTTTTTTCCTTAGACATGTCCGTCTCCTTTAAATGAGTATTTCGAAGAAGATATCACAAAAAACAAAAAAATCAAAAAGAGAAAAACTATATATACACATAAAAAAAGAAATGTACGAAAAACTTACCCAAAAATACGTCTAGAAAACCCGAGGACCCAAGACGTGTTGAGATTTTTCAATAATTTTGTTTAAAGGTACATTGAAACCAGATTTATTTTTCCAGTCGCGTATGTCGATACGTGATTGGAAAAGAATATCACCATTTTGATGTGATTCCGTTTGGACAAACTAAAGTGTTTGCAAGAACACATTTGTTAAAAATCGCGATTTTGCAGCAAAACGAAATTAAAACGTAGTAGTGTTATGGAGAAGATACTGTCGTTTTAGGACGAAGACGTACATGAGGTACGTCGAATGATGTCCGCGAAACGGCAATATATACCCATAAGATTAATTTCCAATAGAAACGAAGAATTTAAAATGGGAATGGGGAGAATCGAACTCCCACTTCCGAAGAAACCAGATTTTGAGTCTGGCGCGTCTACCAGTTCCGCCACATTCCCATAAAGACAGCCCTCATTATAGAAAGCTTTAAAAAATTTTCAAGCTATTTCTTCTTGATACGGCGGATCACTTCCCGCGCCAACCCTTCGATATCTGCCGATCCTTGCGTATATTCAACTTCATCCCCATCTTCAAAATGATCTTCACTGCCTCCAACACCAATTTGAATATATTTTCCACCAAAAAGACCATCCGTTTGAATAAATGCAATACTGTCATCTGGTAATTGAATACTTTCAATTTCAACAGTCACAACTGCTTGATAATCGGCATTAATTTCCTTTGCAACAACCTCACCAATTTTCATACCATTTAAACGAACATCGTCACCATTCCGAAGACCATCCGCGCGGTCAAAAACCATCGAAAGCTGATAACCACCGACGGTGCTTGGTTGTCGAATAAGCGCAAAAAAAGTCCATAAAAACAGAAAAGCAAGTGCCCCAACAATGATATGTTTTTTACGTTCTTTATCCATTTATTCACCTTTAAAATAATTTAAAACATACGTTTCGATTTGATCAATTTCAATACGTTCTTGCTTCATCGTATCACGATCGCGCACCGTCAAACTGGCAGGTTTTTCTTCTAAAGATTCAAAATCAATCGTCAAACAAAGCGGCGTCCCAACCTCATCATGACGACGATACGCTTTTCCAACATTTCCGGTGTTTTCAAATAAAATGCGTCCAAGACCAAGTTTTTGCAACCGATTTTTAACATCCTTTGCCAGGGCAACGAGCTCTGGATTATTTTTTGCCAAAGGCACAACCGCAACCTTAATTGGCGCCAAATGTTTTTTTAATTTCAAAACAATACGGGATTTTCCATCCCCTAAATCTTCTTCGGCGTAAGCTTCATTCAATACCGCAATAATACCACGATTTAAACCGGCCGCAACCTCAATCACAAAAGGAATATAGTTCTGTCCTGTTTGTGGATCCAAATAGTTCAACTTCGTATTCGAGTGCGTGTTTTCTTTTACTGTCGCCTGAATATCAAATTCTTTTTGATTTTTGGTATGTGTTCCAAGGTCATAATCCGTGCGATTATGAATACCTTCTAACTCATCCCAACCATGTGGAAATTTATATTCAATATCGCCTGTTGGCGGCTTCGCATAAAACACTAAATCATCTGGAGAATGCGGTTCAAAACGAAGATTTTTTTCTGAAAGGCCTTGTTTAATCCACCAGTCTGTTCGAATGTTTTTCCACGTTTCAAACCATTCTTTATCTGTCCCAGGTTCGACAAAAAATTGCATTTCTGCTTGCTCAAATTCACGTGTTCGAAATAAAAAATTACGTGGCGTAATTTCATTTCGAAAGGATTGCCCATGTTGTGCAATACCGAAAGGAATTTTTCGCGATGTCGAATCCATGACGTTTCTAAAGTTAATATAAGTACCTTGGGCCGTTTCAGCACGCAAATACGCATAATCTTCATCATTAGCAACAGGCCCCATATCGATTTTCATCATGAGATGAAAAGGCCGTGGTTCTGTTAAATTTGTCGAACCACATTTATCACATTTTGTCTTATCCACCATTTTGTCTTCCCGCATACGGGTATGACAATCTTTACATTCCACCAAAGGATCTGAAAAACTATCTTCATGTCCCGAGTATTTCCATATAAGTTTATTTGAAATATGGGTACACTCAATACCTTCGACATCATCACGTTCATAAACCATTGTCGTCCACCAGGCTTGACGCAAATTTTTCTTTAATTCAACCCCAAGAGGCCCAAAATCATACGTCCCTTTAAGTCCACCATAAATATCAGAGCCTTGAAAAACAAATCCCCTACGTTTACAAAATGCGACTAAAGTTTCCATTAATTTAACGGCCATAACAATTTCCTTTACAAGTTTAAAAATGAATCAATCCATCCATCATGCCAAAAATTAAATTAAATTTAAAGAAAAAAGATCCCCGCTTATACAGGGATCTTTGAACGTTAAGAATTAAGCATCCAGATTTTGAACATTATCGGCATTTGCTTGAATAAATTCGCGACGTGGTGCGGTTTCATCTCCCATCAAAGTAGAAAAAGTTTCATCCGCCTGCAGCGCATCTTCGACGGTAACTTGAAGCAAGCTACGGGCTTCTGGATCCAATGTTGTTTCCCACAATTGATGGTCATTCATTTCACCCAAACCTTTATACCGTTGAAGACTAATACCACTGCGACCGATTTTATCAATCATTGCCAATAAATCAAAAGGCGTGCGAATGTCATATGATTTTTCTTTATGCTCTAGTTTTGAAGCTGCCAAATAAAGTGCCCCAAAATCATGACGCACAAACTCAGCCAAACGACGTGCTTCATCCGTTAATAACATTTCTGCAGGAAGAACGTAAGATTCTTCCACGCCACGTAGTGTTCGGGATATTTTAACATTACCCGTGAGCGTTTCTGTAATCGTCCACCCTTTATGGTATTTATCTTCTTGATCATTCAGATAAACAGCCAATTCAGCAAAACTCTTCTTGTCCAAAAGCCCCCCAATAACCAGGCGAGACAAAAGATCAACAGAAAGACCAACCGTAGTCATAAAGGCATCTAAGACACGTTTAAATTTACGGGCTTGTTTTGCACGCATAATCAATTCTTGACCAGCAATTTGTGCACCATCCGAAGTCGTCCAAACAAGATCACTCACGGCAAGTTTAATTAAATGTTCTTCTAACTCGAAATCATCTTTCAAATAGATTTCAGAGGAGCCTTTTTTCACTTTGTACAGTGGAGGCTGTGCAATATATAAATGCCCACGTTCAATTAATGCCGGCATATGACGATAAAAAAAGGTTAGCAATAGTGTCGCAATATGTGCACCATCGACGTCGGCGTCGGTCATGATAATAACTTTGTGATATTTTAATTTTTCAATATCAAAATCTTCTTTTCCAATACCACATCCAAGTGCTTTAATCAGCATCCCAACAGAATCACTGGAAATCATACGGTCAAAACGCGCCCGTTCGACATTCAAGATTTTTCCACGCAAAGGTAAAATTGCTTGCACTTTTCGGTTACGACCTTGTTTCGCCGTACCACCCGCAGAATCCCCCTCAACAATGAAAATTTCAGATTCAACCGGATCTCTCGAAGAACAATCCGCTAATTTTCCAGCCAAGCCAGCGATATCAAGTGTATCTTTTTTACGCGTTAAATCGCGGGCTTTACGTGCCGCCTCGCGCGCACTGGCCGCTTCAATAATTTTATCCACAATTTTACGGGCATTTGTTGGATTTTCTTCCAACCAATCACTCAAATGTTCATAAACAAGACTTTCAACCACAGTTCGAACTTCCGAAGAAACCAATTTTTCTTTGGTTTGGGATGAAAATTGCGGTTCAGGCACTTTAACAGAAAGCACACAGGTTAATCCTTCCCGAAAATCATCCCCGGTAATATTGATTTTTAATTTCTTCAACAATCCTTTTTCTTGGATATAACGAGTTAAAGAACGGGTTAATGCACCTTTAAATCCAGTCAAATGGGTTCCGCCATCGCGTTGTGGAATATTATTTGTAAAGCAAAGAACCGTTTCATGGTAACTATCCGTCCAGGCCAGCGCAACATCCACATTTGTTTTATCGCTTTTACCTTCAATAAAAATAGTCTCATCATGTAAAACATTTTTAGAACGATTTAAGTATTCAACAAAAGATTTGATTCCCCCTTCATAATGAAGATCGACCACTTTTGGCTCACCCTTGCGTTTATCCGTTAAAAGAATGCGAACACCAGAATTAAGAAAGGAAAGTTCACGAAGACGACTTTCTAAAACAGGAAAATCATATTCTGTAACCGTAAATGTTTTATCAGAGGCAAGGAAAGTCACTTCCGTTCCTGTTCGATCCCCAGAATCCTCCTTCACAACAGACAAAGGCGTAACCATGAAACCATCTTCAAAACGCATAAAGTGTTCTTTACCATTCCGCCAAACGCGTAATTCCAACCATTCAGAAAGCGCATTCACAACAGAAACACCAACCCCATGAAGACCACCGGAAACTTTATACGAATTTTGATCGAATTTTCCACCGGCATGTAGTTCCGTCATAATCAATTCAGCAGCAGATTTTCCACTTTCTTTATGTGGATCAACCGGAATACCACGTCCGTCGTCTCGCACAGTAACGGAACCGTCTGCATTCAGAATAATTTCCACGGCAGTACAATGACCAGCCATGGCTTCGTCGATTGAATTATCAACGACTTCATGGATCATATGATGCAATCCAGAAATGGATCCAACATCCCCAATATACATACCCGGACGTTTTTTAACGGCCTCTAAACCCTTTAAAACTTTAATCGAATCAGCTGAGTAATTTTCAGTCATATCTCTTCCCTTTTTTTAATCTTTTTAGACACACAATTTGATAGCATACCCAGAACAGAAAACCAAGGAAAAAATACAAAAAAACATAAAAAAATGAAAAAAAAACCCTAAAAAGGGCTTTTAAATAGAAATGAAAACTTATTTCTTTTTCTTCTGTGCGGCTTTGGCTTTTGCCTTTGGTTTAGGCGATGCTTTTACCTTTGTTTTAACAACAGGTTTTGCTTGAACTTTGGCTTTTGCTTTCGGTTTAGGCGATGCTTTTACCTTCGTTTTAACAACAGGTTTTGAAACAGCTTTCGGAGCAGCAACTTTACAATTATCAGAACAACATCCAAGTGGAAGAGCTTCGTCATAAAGAACAGAAATAAAGATCCCTTGTAAAACAGACATAACAAGTCCCAAAATCAAATGATATAGAATAACTTCATCCGCAGTCACAGTATAAAGGAAGGCAGACATTTCAGTTGGCACAATCGCAACCAACCAAATCAATAATCCAAAAGATAAACCACGTGCAATACGACATTTTTGAGACATCTTATCTTTAACAACACCAAACGCAAATACCATAATCATCGCTGAAATAATGCTAGAACCCCAAATCAACGGGATATTCATCTCAAGAGGCGATAGCCAAATATAGGTTGGATCAATTTGATAAATCCAATTAAACAAATTACCACAGGTTGCCCATCCAATAAGAGCCGTTAGAATACCAAGTGGAATACCTAGAAAAAACAATTTTTTTAACATCTTCTTCTCCTTTTTTAGTTGATACAAAAAGCATAGTACATCTTAAGACTAAAATCAAATTCTATTTTTGAAATACAATTTATAATACATATACGGCGCTCTTTAGATGGCCATTTTTTAAAGTGCCTTAACATATTTTTTAAACGCATCCCCGCGATGTTCAAATGAATCAAATTGATCCCATGAGGCACACGCCGGAGAAAGTAAAACAGTTGGATTTTTATGGGCGTCCACACGGGCCTGTGTAGTGGCATCCTTTAGCGCCTGATCCAAAGTCCCACTTTTAACAACAGGAACCAAAGATCCTAACTGATTGGCAAATAAATCCATCGCGGCACCAATCAAATAAACACCGCGAACTTTTTCTTTGATCAAAGGTAAAATAGAATCTAAGCCACCCTCTTTCGCCTGCCCTCCTGCAATCAAATAAATATTATTGAAGGTTTGTAACGCAGGTTCTGTTGCTTCGGCGTTTGTCGCCTTACTGTCATTAATATAAACAATCCCCGCTTTCTTCACGACATATTCCTGACGATGTGCAAGCCCTGTAAAAGAATAGACAGCCTTCGTTGTGCGACGTCCACATAATTTCGCTGTTTTAGCCACGGCAAAAGCCACTGCAATATTTTGCGCATTATGCGTACCTTTTAAATACGACACAGCATCCAAATCAATATAACGACGAGGCTTGGCAGTCATCCAATTAGAAACAGATCCATCCTTGGCATAAACGCCACCTTCAACTTCATGGGTCGTAGAAACGGGAATAGCGAAATACTTCTTTGCCAATTTAGCCGCTTCTGGCGTATCCGTACATACAATTTTTTGATCTGCTTTTTTTAGAATTTCTTCCTTAGCCGAAATATAGTGTTTCATACCATCATGGCGCGCCAAATGATCGGGAGTAATATTCAACAGCGCGCCTATCTTTAATCGCAAATGAGGGCAAAGTTCTAATTGATAACTCGATAATTCCAAAATAATAAAGTCACTCGATTTCGGGGGGGGCAAATCAAAAATAGGCTGACCAATATTTCCCGCTAAATAGGCGGACTTACCCAATTCATCAAAAATATGTTTTAACAAAGAAACAGTAGTTGATTTTCCATTGGATCCCGTCACACCAATATATTTTGATTTCGGATATAACTGATAAAATAAATCAATATCACAAATCAAAGGCACTTTGGCCTTTTTTGCCGCAAGAGCAATCGGATGGGGTGCCGGCGCATAATGGGGAATACCTGGCGACCATAAAATAAAATCCAGGGCTTTATAATCAATATCTTCAATAGAAGTCGGTATTAAATAACCGGCTGTTTTGATGTTTTGACGTCCATTTTCAGAGTCATCCCAAACAAATAAAGAGCCGACCTTTCCCTGCAAAAATTTCGCAGCAGATCGTCCTGTCTTCCCAAACCCAACAATTAAAATACGCTTGTTTTTTAAATCGAATTTTTCATTAACCATTGTTTCAACTCTTCTTGCTTTTTTAAATCTGTATCAACGAGCATCCGTCGCAACTCAAAAGAATGAAATTTCGGATCGGTCGCGATATCGCGAAGAAATAAATCCAAAGGCATTTTTTTAATTTCAATTTTTTCACATGAATCTAAGGCTGGCTCTTGAATCTTTTCGCACCCATAAGCCACATACATATAAAAGTCCCAATCTGTTTTAGGAACATAATTCGACGAAGAAAGCAAAATCCATTTTTTGCCACCATCCCCGTTTCTTCCAACAATTCACGTTTGGCCACATCCAACGGATCTTCCTCATAACTTTCTGCACTACCGCCAACAAGCCCGCGATATTTTCCCTTTAAGGGTTGTTCTTCCTCCAAATAATAAACATCTATTCCGTTCAAAGCTAAAACCTGAACACCAGCTTTCCGCCGTAACATCTCGAAAGTTGTTGTTGTGCCATCGAACCCCATTTGTTCCCATTGGTACACATCAAACAGAACCCCTTTAAAAACACATTTGGCATGACTTGGAATTTTGGGCATATTTAACTCTCTATCTCAATTTTAAAGTCGCAAGCGCGATCAACGCAAAAATCAAAGAAAGGATCCAAAAGCGAAAAACAACCGTTGTTTCTTTCCAACCAGATAATTCAAAATGATGATGAAGAGGCGCCATTTTAAAAATCCGTTTACCACCAGTACGTTTGAAATAAGCGACTTGTAAAATCACAGACAAGATTTCGAACACAAACAAAGCACCTGCAATCGCCCACACAAATTCCGATTTTGTCATGATCGCCATCGTTCCGAAAATCGCACCCAACGGCAATGATCCCATATCCCCCATCCAAACTTTTGCAGGGGATACATTAAACCAAAGAAAGCCAAACAAAGACCCGAGTAATGCACCAGCAAAAACAACTAACTCTGTGGCATTAGAAAGGTATGGCAAAAAGAGATACGCTGAAAAATCAACACGCCCAATAAGATACGCAAGAATCATAAAAACAAAGGTTGCCGAAATAGAAGTTAACGTCGAAAGTCCGTCCAACCCATCTGTGATATTAACGGCATTTGCCGATCCAACAATCACAAAAACACCCAACGCATAGTATAAATAACCAATATCAAATTGCCACGCTTTCACAAATGGCAAGACCAGTTTTGTCGTCTCGGCATCTGGTGTAAAATAAGAAATCGCCACAACCGCAACGGTTGCACATATCGTTTCCAACAAGAGACGAAGCTTCCCTGGCAATCCCGCAGAGTTACGTTTTTTCACCTTGTAATAATCATCAAAAAAACCAATCGCGGCAAAAGAAAAAGTAACAAAAAGAAGAATCAACAAATAAGGGTGGACCCAATTACCCCATAAAAACAAAGACAACAACAGCGTAGACAACCATAAAAAACCACCCATGGTTGGCGTGCCTTTTTTGGCTAAATGGCTCTTCGGCCCGTCCGCACGAATAGGTTGTCCCTTGCCCTGCCAATGACGCAAGAATGCAATAACCCTGCTCCCTAAAAGTAAACTCATAAACAAGGCTGTTAAAAGCGCCAAAAAACTTCGAACCGTTAAAAAGGAAAAGAATGATAAGTGATATAAATCCGTTAAATACGCCAACATAAAAAAAACTCCTTCGGAAAAGATAGTGAAGGATTCCTAGACAAAAATCAAGATGATTCCCAAAGCAAAAAAAATCCCCGGAAAACCGGGGAAAATTTTATTGAGTAACATTCGTCTCTATCGATGTCGAAGCCGAATAAGAACTGGAAGTCCCTGTGGTAATCGAATCAGCCGGGATCAAAGATGCTGGCGGAGAAATCTTAAAAGTCTTATTCCATTTCGCAAGCAACTCATCTGTACCTGAAAGATAACATTTATACTTTGTGAACAAAGCCCCAAGTCCGGCACCAACCAATCCACCAACCGGTGCCCCAATCATCGCGCCTTTTGCAAAGTTTTCTTTCGTTTGGAACTTTGCATGGTCTAAGACAAAATTCTGTCCATCGATTGGAATAATTTCAGAAGTAGCTTCTTTACCTTCAACTTCTTCAAATTCAGCACTTCCACCACTAACATTTGATGAATTCGGGGTACATCCAGCTGGCAAATCCAACGCAATGTCTGCCCGACGATTATAAGTATATTCTGTAGTAGGACTTATCTGTTCGCCTTCGGGATAAATCTCTGAAACAGTCAAACCTTTGTTTCTAAGATACCCAGCAACCTTTTTTGCACGACGCTCAGATAAATTTTGATTCAATGCTGTTGTCCCAGGTGCAGAAGCATAACCGTAAACTGAAATTTTCACACACTTTTCAACCCCTTCTTTAGTTAATGTTTCAGACAATTGATCCAATATCTCTGTTGCTTCATTTCCAAGATTATCTTTATTTACACCAAAGAATACACGTTCCTTAAACGCAAACATATTATCTTCGATACGTTGAAAATATGTTGAAACTTTCAAATAAACCCCTTCAATATAACTTTGACGGAAAAAACTATCTGCACAACCGGCTGGATCAGAAACACCAGCAGTCTTTAAAGATTCAACAAATGCAGCATAGTCTGTGATTTCATCTTTACGTAATTTTTTTACAAGTTCTTTTCGTTTCCCTTCATCCGAAACATTACATGGATCTTTTGAGAAAAGATCTTTTAACATCTTTTTTTCACCAAAGACGTTTTTAAACAGTAATCCACCACCAACGGCACCTGCACCTGCACCAATCACACCACCACCAATAATAGCATTACGACGGTTTTTGGCCGCCATTGGGAAAAGTTCTTTACCACACGTATATTCAATATCTTCCCAAACTTCTGCCGTTTCTTTTACCTTTTTACCACGACGCAATTCAACCGTAAAACGACAAACGCCTTTATTGAGATCATAAAGACCATTCGCATTCAAACAACGTAAATGTACCGCAATCCCATCTTCAATGGCAGTCAATTTAGAATTATAGGCCAGCTCACGACATCCCGCAGAAATCAACGGATCAATTTCCATCAGGGCTTCAATAGAACTCATTTCTTTACAGCCATTATGACCCGCACAATAAGAAACCGTTTTATAACGATACTCTTCAGCACAAGCACCAACATTCATGTTCACTTCATTTTTAATAACAACAGATTGGCCTGGCACTTTCACAATCTTTTCAACTTCGATTGTTTTCGTTTTTATTTTTGGACTCACAATCCCCTTGGTGCGTGCCGCAAAAGCACCACTCGCAACAAGTAAACTAATCCCAAGAAAAACAAAGAGTATTTTTTTCATATCTATATCAGCCTATTATTTATTTTCCCATTCTGGTTCACCTGGATACTCACGGTCGTAAACCGACAAAGAATCGATTTCAACTTGCATACCTTGAACTAAGGTAGGAAGAGCCTTTGAACTACCCCATTCAGCCCATGGACGATCTGTATCCGAAAGCACTTCTAAAGAAACAGCGTCATCTAAAGTCTCTGCAGCCAAACGCCATGTTTTATAACATTTTGTTTCTTGATAAAGCTTCTTGTATACAAATTTTGATCCAGCAACACCACCGGCAACACCGGCAACAGCACCGACAACTTTACCAACAGTTTTTGCATTTTTTGTACCTATTAGCATACGACCAACTTTCCAAGTCGTTTTATCTGGATTAGCCACGCCATCATCATCAACCTCTTTTTCAACATCATAAAGATCTTCTATAATGCTTTGAGCTATGTCTTTTTCAATTTTCCCAGAACCAACAAGTTTTTTTTCAGCATTCAAATAATCGCCACTCAAACCAACAACTTTTTTGCGCACTAAAGCTAAATCTTCATTACTCACACCATTGTTCGTTAAAACTTGGTTTAACTTAGCCTTTTCCGCAACGTTTTCACCAATGCCACCACCAACCATGGATCCAAGAACGGCACCGCCTGTTCCATAAAGAATGTTCGCCCCGGTTTGTGACATCAACCATCCTTTACCAACACGTTTGCGACCTTCTTTAGAATATGGATCAATAAAGTCAGTTTCGTTACACTTCACAGTTTCGCCTTCAAAATATTGTTTACGTTCAATTTCTTTATTCTTCGCATCAATCAAAGAAATAGAGAACTGACACATATCTTTTTCCGCATTATAAAGTCCCATTTCACGGGCACACATATTTTGCTTGCGGGTCACTTCTTCAACCAAAGCTTCACGTACATCCTGAGATAATTCAGTCGCACAATTAATTTGTGTGTTGTCAGAACGAATTTGATTTAAGAAACTTTGATTCATAATCAATGTCATATAATCAATTTCCCCACGGCATCCCATACCACCACCAGCGTTACAATATTTCTGCATAGCCATTTCATAAGAACGACGACACATATTACGTTGATACGTGAACATATCAGGCAAATACAAATCGATCAAAGAACGCTTTACGGAATCTGCCATTTGCGCCATACAATACGCACTAAAGAAATAATCTTCTGAAGTCGTATCCTGATAAAGACTTGTTGCATAATCTGGTGTTGAATGAAGCTTAAAATATTCTAAAAGTTCAAAATTTCGAATAGCACCCTTTTGCCCAGCAGGCCCCATTTTAAAGCCACCCTTATTATTAGCCATATAATGATCAATCGCTGTTTTATATTGTGTGTGACATTCTTGTGTCACAATATCATAATAAGCTGGCAAGAATTCTTCGACATGTTTAACCAAAGAAGGCTGACACGCTTGAACCAAGGATTGATCATATCCCTGCCCCTGCGCCAAAACTGGACTTGAAACCGCCGTAGAAGGGGAATCATACAAAGCTTGATCAATATTCACCAAGGTTGAACTCAACGGCAACGCTTTTGCGATAATAAAAGCATTCGATGCTTCTGAACATTCATTTTCACGACAGTACGACTGCAAAGATTGTGCAACGAGGCGTTTACACTTCGTGCAAAGTCCTTCATCATCACATCCTTGACCACCCAACGGATCGCCAATACCACCGCCTGTTGTATTCCCTGTTGTTGCAACATAATTCTGGTTGCGGGTAACAACATCACTCGAATAACTACCTGACCCAGCGTAACGTGTGCCCTGAGCACGACTAGAAACACGTCCATAAACTGGTGTCATACCAACGAAAACAAGGACAACTAAGCCACTGAAAATGAATAAGTTTTTTAATTTCATGGTTTTCTTCTCTTTCCTCTACCTAGCCCAAGTGTATCATATTTTAGGGATTAACACAACACTAAAATAAAAACTTGCAAGCAATTGCTTTTACAGTTAAAATAACACGCATGAGAAGGCTCTTTTTATTTTTATCGATTATGGTCAGTGTATCCATAAGTGTGCAGGCATTGCCGTTACACCTCACGACACACTTGCGTAATGTTACTCCGCAAGACTGTGAACGCGTGATTGCAAAAATCGCGATGACCGAATCAAAAGACCCTGATTTAAAAAATCAATTAGACGAAGTACCACAATGTATTACCTTTTTTACAGAACGTTTAACGCGTGAATCTTTCCGCGATAAAGATTACCGGAAAGGTTGCCAAGATTTACTCCCAGATTTCTGCCAACAAAATCGTTATTTATCGCTTCAAACCATTGTTGAAAAATATAAAACAAATAATCTAAAACTTATTGGCTCCATGGGACTTGGATTTATGTATGGAAAAACCGCTGTCAGCGAAGCCAAAAAATTAGCAGATCGATTCAAAAAAAGCACCGGCGACAAAGTCGAGGCCACAAAGTCACAAGGCGAAAACGTTTACGAAGAAAATCTTAAAATCAAAGAAGAGTGTCTAGCCCGTGGCCCACAAGATTGCAAACTCACTTGGAAATTAAAAGATGACACCTGCGTCGATGAAACAAAAAAATCCAAAGTAAAATGTGAATGTGAACCGGCAACCTGGACAGACGATTATGACCCAGATACAAAACAATGTGGAAAATTAAAGGCCGAGTGTTTAGCAAATAATGGCGCAACCCAAATCCCATTAACAGCAGGTCCAAATTTTGCCGATTATGTCCGTTTGCATAATACAGGGCGCGCCACCAACAAAGATTTGCACATCATGGAATGGATGTATGACGAAGCAAACACATCACACGGCATCAACGGCTGTCACATTAAACAATGTGCAAAAGGCTATATGAAAGATGAATATGACCTTGAGTGTCTTGAAGATGATGGCACCAACTGTAAAGCAAATAACGACCTAGGCGACACAGCGGCACTCTTTCCCCCTATTCCATCTAGCTTAACCAAAGCGAAACTAAACGCAGTTGCCTTTGATTATCGGGCAGGAAGTTCCTATGGATGGGGCGGCTGCTTTATCTCGAACTGTAAACCAGGCTTTGAACCAAATGAAAATAAAACAAACTGTATACCAGTTGTTGTTGAATACCCTAATATAAACCCACCAACAAATGAATGTGCTGCCTTTGATGCACCACCAAACGGATTTGGAAGAGCAAGCATAGTTGGCCATATATTCGGGACGCCCGTTGCGTCTCCATGCCGTCTAATTTGTAATGAAGATCGGGTTGCGCTTGATGCCGATGATCCAGCAAAAAAGAAATGTGAGACCGCAGCAACAAATTGCACAAACATCTTCACACAAGGCGGAAAGAGAGGCAAAAACATCATAGGGTGGGAATATGATGCAACGGCGAGTGATCCAAAATGCCAACCACTTTGCCAAGGGAAAACCAAACTAAACCCAGAAATATTGGAAGATATAGCGACAGCAAAAGAAACACCGATCGATGAATTCTGTGTTGATCCTAAAACAGAAACTGAAGAGGAAGAGGAAGAAGAAAAGGAAAACGTCATAGTTGTTAATCAAGCTGAAAAAGACTTATGTGCTTTAAAAATAAACAGGTTTGTAAGTTATACTATTAAAAAAATTGTATCAGGACAACTAGGTGGCTTAGATGGAGAAGCAGAAGGATGTGTCGCATGGGGATATAATATTAACAATATAATTCTAGAAACATTCACAGATATGGACAGCTCTAAATTTCCCGAACGAAATATAATAGAAATGTTCTGCCAGGATTCTCCTATGGTAGAAAGCATATTTAGCAGTGAAGTTTGGGCTCGATTGACCGAAATAAAAACACCAACCTCAACTGTTTCAGAAATCTGGGATAATTGGATCAAAGATGAATGGAAAACAACTTTAAAAAGCTCTATGTATAGTAAAATGGGTGAAACTGGCGCATACAACTTATTTCTACAACAAGAAAATCCAAAAACACAACTCATCGATATAGACAAGTTTAAATATTTATTTGAAACAAATAATTCCGTACGGACACAAGACATAGAAGCGGTGATAAAAGAATATCCTGATTATTTTAATAATCTACCAAAAGGAAAATGGCAAACACTAGACTGCCCATAAAAAAAGCTGCCATTTTTGACTGCAGCTTTTTTTTGTTTTTTAAGGAATTTTTTTTAAATCTTCATTTTCTTTTTTCAAATCTTTTACTTGTTTTTCAAGATCTGCGACTGTTTTCTTTAGAGCATCATGTTCGAATTCTTTTTTTAACTCTTCTTTTAATTTAGCCACATCAACTGATTTATTAGAATCAGTAATTTTAGAACCTTTGACTAAATAAACAACTATTCCTCCAATCATTAAGAGAGCCCCCCAAAATTGGAGATTTCGATCCAAAAATATCCCCATCAAAAGGATGAGAAATCCAACTGAAAAAACAACGCCCGGAATAAATAAACTTTTTTTAATATCCATAATTTTTATTTTTTAATGGTTAACTATACTTAATAAATAGGAATACCTAAAAATAGTTGAAATGTCAAGAAATTAAATGCGACGTAAAACTTTCCGCTTGCATCCCTAATATGATCTTCCTAGACTCCACCATATGGACAACAAAATAAAACAAAAGTTAAGCACACACTCTTTTCAAAAAAGTGCCCCAATTCTCGAAACAGACTCCATTCAAAAAGGCTTGAATGAGGATGTCATCCGTTACATCTCTTCGATAAAGAAAGAACCCAAAGAAATCCTGGATATGCGCCTGCGTGCATATGCTTTGTGGCTCAAAATGGACGAGCCTCACTGGGCCGCCTTTAACTATCCCAAAATAAACTATCAAGACTATTCGTACTACGCGACACCAAAAAACCAAGGCGCTGAACCCAAAAGCCTGGATGAGATCGATCCAAAAATACTTGAGATCTATAAACGACTCGGCGTCCCAATCGAAGAACAAAAAATGCTTTCTGGAATCGCGGTCGATGCCGTCATTGACTCACAATCGGTGGCCACAACCTATCGTGCCGAGCTGGAAAAACATGGGATTATTTTTTGCTCCTTCTCTGACGCCATCCAAAACCATTTTGACCTTGTCATGGCACACATGGGATCCGTCGTCCCCATCGCAGATAATTTTTATGGTGCTTTGAATACCGCCGTCTTTTCCGATGGAACATTTGTGTATATTCCAAAAGGCGTGAAATGTCCAATTGAACTTTCAACCTATTTCCGATTAAACACAAAAGCCGTTGGGCAATTCGAAAGAACCCTAATCATCGCAGACGAAGGCTCTGAACTATCTTACCTGGAAGGCTGTTCCGCCCCACAATATGATGAAAATCAATTGCACGCCGCGATCGTCGAGGTCATCGCCAAACCAAAATCCAAAGTCTATTACTCGACCGTCCAAAACTGGTACGGCGGGGATGAAAACGGAAAAGGCGGAGTTTATAATTTCGTCACCAAACGCGCGCACGTTGAAGACGACGCTTATATGCGGTGGACACAGCTAGAGGTTGGATCACGCTATACGTGGAAATACCCTTCCTGTGTTTTAAAAGGCAACGGATCAAAAGGCGACTTCTTTTCCGTCGCCATGACCAATCACGCACAAGAAGCGGACACCGGCACAAAAATGATTCATATTGGCAAAAACACAACATCCCGCATTGTCGCCAAAGGGATTTCCGCCGGAAAATCCGCACAAACCTACCGTGGTTTGGTCGACATCAAAAAAAGTGCCACAAACTCAACCTCAATGGTGGAATGTGATAATTTAATCATCGGGGAAACGGCCGGCGGACATACCTTGCCCACAAATATTTGCCGCAACAGCAGTTCTTCAATTGCACACGAAGCCTCCACCGCACGTATCAACCCAGAACAATTATTTTATTTAAAATCAAGGGGTCTCGATGAAGACACCGCCACATCTTTAATCGTCAGCGGATTTTGTAAAGACGTCCTTTCCCTGCTCCCACACGAATTCGCAATGGAGGCAAAACAACTCGTCGCCCTTCATCTTGAAGGAAAACTCTAAAAAAATAGATTTAAAAGACGCCTTTTATTCACCCAAAGAGATAGAATAAGAACCAACAGAAAACACACCGTGAACAACAGACGGCATCTCAGCATAGACCTCAGATCCAAGAGTTGCAGACACAGGAATGCCCTGTAAACCATTCGCCAACATCGTCGGCATTAAACAACCAAAAGCCTCCAATAGCGCCTCAGGATCATCAATATGAAAAATTTTTTCCTTCTTTATACGTTCAAAATAAGATAAAGGGGCAACACCATATTGCATATCCGAAACAACACATCCCAAGGAAGATAAAACTTCATTCCCGGCATTATCTTCTAAAAGAGCCACAGGGACATAAACTTCAGAAGCAACAATAGATGGCGTAGATAAACCATTTAAAATGCGAGGATCGGTCAAAAATACAGCAACCCCACCTGAAATAAAGAACAACACAAAAATAAATAAAAGAACACGACGCCACCGCGGAGTCCTATTTAGATCCTGGTCTCGTTTCTCCCCAATGGTTGGGGGTGTATAAACAGCACGATTTTCATCTGACATTATTCTGATTTCTCCGACATCACAAATTTAATATGCGTCCCATCAATAGGATGTGGCATAAAAGAAATATGAGCAATACGATCTTTACGCATAAATATCAAAGTATAATTGTCATAATCCTCTTTGGAAAAAGTCAGCTGCTTCCATCCAAAACGCTTCATTTCTTTTTGATAATAATCAAACATAACCGGAACCGTATTTGATACAGCAAATTTTAATACCCCAAGCCAAATATCATCATGATTAACAATGGATGTTTCTTTTTTATCCATATACGAATACGCAGGAATAGGGATATCTCGGAAAGATTCAAAACCTTTCTTTTCCTCGGACCAATACGTAGACGAGCATGCCGCCAATAAAACAACAAACAATGGGGCTAATATTTTTTTCATAAAGCCTCTCCCATTCTTCCTTAAACAAATAATAACATAAACCGAGGTGAAATAAAAGTTTTTTTTACACCACACTAAAACCATAGACGAAATAAAAGCAATTATTCAAGAACTAAGACGACAAAACAACAGAAGGTGCTTTTTTCAAGGCATCTTCACGCAAAGATTTTTGATTTTTTTCAAATAAATCTGGATCCCAAATTTGAAATGTTTTTCCGCGTCCCACAAAAGCTAATTTCTTAGACAATCTAGCATGTATTTGTAAATCCTCTGGTAAAACAATTCGCCCCGTACCATCAATATTAAGAGGACGAGCATCTGCAAACACCAAAGACATCAAACTATCTTGTTCTTTTGAAAACGACGGCATTTGATCCGCAGCATTGGACAATAGTGCCATCCGATCAATATCACATCCTTCGATACAAGGATGTGTAAAAGAACGATACAAAATAACACGCCCTGTTTTAACAAGACCAACTTGTTCACGAAAAGATGCCGGCACGGAAACCCGTCCCTTCGGATCCATCTGATTAATAAAAGTTGATAAAAAAAGTGTCATTTTTGTTCCTTATAAGAAGAAAATAGCATTGGAAAATCATGGGTGTCAATGGGGAAAAGATATTTTTTTATGGTTTTTTGAGGGTTTTTATGGAAAAAATGCAAAAAAGTGCAAAAAAAACGTGTTTTTTTCATTTTAGGGGTTGACAGGAGAATCGGAATGATTCATAAAGGAGGTATAGCCATTTAAAAAATATGGGTCAAAAAATTTTAAGGGCACAAACTGGGAAGGAGAAAACCATGACACAAGAAGTTAAAATGACAAAAGTAATGGAAGCAATTGATCAAGTATTGGGAACCATCGTATGGGTAAACCCAGAGGGAGATCTTGTTAATCTAAAACAAATCTTGCACAAAACAACGGATGGAAAAGGTCGTATGATTGAAACCTTATCACGTCCTGAATTGATTGGCGCATTTACATGCCTTCAAATTCAATACGAACGTTTTGATAAAAAAATTCAAGATTTATCAAATGAAGATCTCGTTGGTGAAATCAAAGAAATGATTTTCATGAAAGCCCGCGAAGTCATCGAAATCTCAGCGGAAAAAGAAACGCTGAAAGTAGCTTAAGGGGTAACCCTTAGGGAAGGAGAAAAAAAGCTTTCTGGGAAGGGGAGCTTTTTTATTTATAAAGAAGGTCTATTTCTATCGCGCAATAAGGCCTGTATCGCTCTTGAAAAAAGAAATTTGGATGCTTTTTTCAATCCATGCAATCTAAACAGCTGTGATAAAATAAGAGCCTCCCCAGGAGAACCCAAGGGTTCCTTTAAATAATTTTCTTCCAAAAGTCCGCGAATTGCTTTTTTCTTTTTTTCATCCATAACAAACCTCTTAATTAAAGTGAGCTTAGCATAGCGAAAGAAACTAAAAAGTAAATCTTCTTTACTAAACACAATCAGCCTTTCTATAATGCCTAAACAAACAATAAATAAAAGGAACTGTTATGAAAAAAATTTTAATCCCAACAATTGCGCTACTTATCACGGCCTGCCAAGGCTTTATGAATCAAGCCACATGCTATTACTTCTTAAAACCAGGGGTTTCCCAAGAAGTTTGCCAAACACTTATGCCAGTATTTAATAAACATGGATTAAACACGGCAACACAAATCAAAGACTATGCCAACTTCGTAAAAGATGAATTGCCAAAAAATAAATGGAAATATGGATTGCTTTTTGCAACCGGCACAGCAACCGGAAAAATAAAAACCTACCTCGACACCACAAAAGAGAGTATTATGGCCTTAAATGACCTTGCCGCCAAACAAAAGGACCCTTTAAAATTCACGGCCGATGTGTATTCCAATGCCGTCGAAATGGGAAAATTGTTTAGATAAGAACACAGCCTCTACGGAGGCTGTTTTTTTTGCAAAGATACTCAAAATATGATATGATGATTTCTGTGTATAACAAACACAGCATTCTTTAAAAAAAAGGAAAATATCTTATGAAAAATTTATTTAAGCTATCATTATTCACAATGGGTATTGTTTTGAGTTCAGGCGTCATGGCTGCAACTGGAACCGGACACGCACAAGCAGAATTATCAAATCCATTGACAGTTAACGCAAATTTACCAATTAATTTGGGAACAATTGCAATTGATCCTGCCGCAGGCCCTCAAACTGTTTCTATTGATCCCGACAATGAAGTTGTTTCTTGTCCCAGTTCTTATGTTTGTTCTGGATTTCCAGAGGCAGGGGGAATGAATATATCTGGGGCTCCGGGAGCCTTAATTAACATAGATATAACGGGATCAACCGCTACTCTCGATGATGGATCGGGAAATACTCTAATATTTGATCCAATTTTAGAAGGGTCTGTTAAAACTATTGGAAACTTTGCCTTAGATTCAAAAGGAAGTGGGAATTTTGTCATTGGTGGTTCAGTTGATTTTACAGGAAATGAGACAGCTGGAACATATACTTCACAAAATGGATCCGGTTATACTGTAACTGTAAATTACTAAAAAACATAATTTCAAAAAAAGAGCTCAAATGGGAGCTCTTTTTTTATTTTTAATAAACTTAAAGGGTCACAACTGTCATAAAGTTTGCGCCACCTTCTTCATAAACCGCCGTATCGGTTGCACCAGGTTTTTTACCCGCAATCATCACGATTTTATCACCGCGTTTCAAACCAAATGCTTTTGCTTGTTGAAGCACTTCTTTTTCCATATCTTTAACGGTTTTAAACTGTACACCAATATGCACAGATTTAACCCCATAAGACAGACAAAGTTGATTTGCAACTTGTTCATCTTTTGTAATTGCCAATACAGGCACTTCCGGACGATACGCAGAAACACGACGTGCCATATTGCCAGAACGTGTGAAAACAATAATGGCTTTGGCTTGGACAAGGTCAGCCGTATCTGTTGCAGAAAGAGCCAATGTTTCAGGGGTTGTAAATTCAACAAAATCTGTATGACGTGGTTCAAGTTGAGAACGGTAATTATGCGCATTTTCAACAGTATCCATAACATCTGCCATCATTTTAATCGTTTCAACCGGATAATTCCCAGCCGCCGTTTCACCAGATGTCATAATGGCGTCTGTCCCAAGATAAACCGCCGTTGCACAATCGTTTACTTCCGCACGTGTTGGCAATGGTTTTTTAGTCATTGAATCAAAAACGTCTGTCGCAGTAATCACAGGAACGCCTAAACGACGACATGTTTCAATCATCATACGTTGCATCACTGGCACTTTTGCATGACCAATTTCAATCGCCAAATCCCCACGCGCAATCATAATCGCATCACATTCACGGGCAATCGCTTCAAAATCTTCACACGCAGAAGGTTTTTCAATTTTCGCAATAATTTTGGCTTTTCCGCCAATAAGTTTCTTGGCTTCTAAAATATCTTTAACCGTTTGCACAAAAGAAACCGCCACAAAATCAACACCTAATTTCAAAGCAAATTTAAGATCTTTTTTATCTTTTTCGGTTAAAAGAGGCATATCCAAAATAACATCCGGAATATTAAATCCTTTATTATCTTTGATTTCTTCTCCATAAATAACTTTTGTTTCAACCATATCTTTTGATACGTTTAAAACTTCCATACCAATGCGTCCATCATCAATAAGAATTTTTGTACCTTTTTTTACAGAGGCATAAACTTCTTTATGTGGCAAAGTAACTTGCGTTGAATTTCCTTCTACTTTATTCAAATAAAAAGTAAATTTTTGTCCCGGTTTGATTTTGGCTTTTTCGCCTACAAACTGACCAATACGATGTTTTGCACCTTGTAAATCTCCAAGAATTCCAATTGGACGTTTCAATTTTTTTGAAAGGGCGCGAATGTTATTATAACGTTTTTCGTGATTCTCGTGAGAGTCATGACTAAAGTTCATTCGACAAACATCTACACCAGCCATAAAAAGTTTTTCTAAAACTTTTGGATCTTCACTTGAAGGACCAATTGAGGATAAGATTTTTGTAAAAGTATGTTGTGGCATTATTTTTTCTCTTGCTTTTGATGAACAACTCTTTTACGCTTTTACGCAAAGAACGGGTGCAGTATAAACCGCATTCTTAAAAAAAGAAAGAGGAAAATTAACTATGACCAAAACAACAGGAAATATCGCATCAGATCAAATAAAATCTTTTGTTCAACGCATTGAACGCCTTATGGATGAAATGAAAAATTTAAGTGGCGATCTAAAAGAAATTTTTGATGAGGCAAAAGCATCCGGCTTTGATACTAAAATTCTAAAAACAGTTATCAAATTGAAAAATATTGATCCTGAAAAACGCGCTCAAGAAGAAGAAATGATCAGATTGTACGCAGACGCACTAGATATATAATCAAAAATTAAGGAGAGAAAATTATGATGCCACACTTTTGGGAACTACTTTTAATTCTTGTAATCGTTGTTCTTTTATTTGGATCTGGAAAAATATCCACACTAATGGCTGACTTTGCAAAAGGCATTAAAGCCTTTAAAACAGGCTTAAAAGACGAGCCCGTCAAAACAAAATCTGACGCAAAGAAAACAACGAAACCATCTGTGAAAAAAGCACCAGTTGCTAAAAAAACAACAACTAAAAAACCTGTTGCTAAAAAGCCAGTGGCTAAAAAAGCAACAGCAAAAAAGCCCGTTGCTAAAAAAACAACAAAGAAAAAATAATTTCTTTACGTTCAAAAAAACCCGATATCTAATCGGGTTTTTTTATTTAATTTGACTGTTTCTGAGAAGACATAAGCTTCTTTTTAGATCGGTTAAGATTTTGATTCATCTTATTTAAAAAACCTTTAAATGTTCTTTTATGACTCCCATAAAGGCCACTCACCTCTTTATTCAAGACAATTATAGATCCAGCAACCGGTGTTTTCATCGGATTTTGTTGATCCTCATCCACATATTTTGCCAGCAATGCAGACTGACATGGATGTTCATCTTGCATAAAGGAATCAAACCAAGATTTCCCTAAAAAACCAATCCCGGCAGCAACCGCAGATAATCCCCCTGTAAAAACAGCGGCAACACCTGCAGCAAGGCCCCACTCTAAACCTTTTTCAATAAATTTAGACCCACTAATGTTAAAATCAGGCAAAGCCATCGGTCCTTGAATTTTAACCAAGCTCAAAAAATCCGATAAACCTAAACGCAATCCAGAAACAGGTAATGAAATCAATGAAACTTTTGTATATTCTTTGCCTAAATCAACATGGCCTTCAACCACCATATTAATTTTATCCGACTGTAAGGCAATGCTTCGCTTTGTCGTGGCAACACCATGATTAATTCGAACATGGCCCGCAACACATTCAATATCTAAATCTTTTCCGCGTTCCTTAAATTTATCGACAAAGGACATAATTAAATCCTGACCTAAAAAGTATTGCGCAATATCATAGCCCCATGTTTTTTTCTGTGTATTTACCTTAAAAACACCATCCAACGAGCCCATAAAAGTGGCTAAATCCGGCCCATTCCCTTCCAAAAAGCCTTCAACATCTGCCAAACTCGTATCTGGGTTTAAAACACGACGACTTCCCGACATTTCAATAATTTCTCCGACCGAAACATCGTCCCCCTTCAAAGAGACCTTGGCTTTCATTTGTTTTCGATCTGAAAAATCAGCAACACCTTGAAGTAAAACATTGCCCCCGGCATATTTGGTTTCAATACTTTTAACAGCCCCCACGCCATTTAAGAGTGTCCCTTTTACATGAATAGAATGAATAGGCATTGTACTCATCGCTTTAAGTGTTTTAACATAAAGATCTAAATCCGCATTAAACGTATTAAAAACCGAAATAGGAAAAGGTACCCCAATAAAAGCTTTTGGATCTCGACCTTCTTTTTCATAAGCTTTTGGCGCATTTGAATGCACAGAAGGCCCTTCCGTATCAAAAAGACGTGGAATATCAAACAAAGTAGACAAAAGATTCAACTTAACAAAAGGCTTTTTCTCTTTAAGCAAAACATAACCATCCCCTGTAATGTCACTATTTGCTACACGCAATTTTAAATCAGAAAAACGAAAAAACTTTTCTGTTAAATATAATTTAGAAGACAGATTAACCGAATGGGTATACGAAACATCCAAACCAAAGGGTTTTAAAGTACGATTCAAATCAGAGGCTTCAATGGTCAATTTTAACTCGGATAAAAAATCCGAAAAAGGAAATCCCAATTTACCCTTCAACATCAATGCGATATTCGGTGAACGCAAAGAAAGATCCAATGGATAAACACCTTTACGTTTTAAAATTTTTTCCAAAGAGGCCGTTTTTGCAAATAAAGCATAACGATCTCCACTATAAGAAACATAGCCACTTAAATCCGTTTCGGTTTTATTAGTCTCCATCTTAAGATTCAATTCTTCAATGTCATACGTTTCTTTTTTGCTATTAATAGAATAGTTAACCTGTACACGTTTTAACAAAAAATTACGAATAGACGCATTCACGGGAAACTTCAACGGAACAAATGTTTTTTCTAAAGGCGACTGAGAATCTTTTTTTTCTATCTTTTTCTGTTTTTCCAAATCAGATTGATTTTTAGAAGGAAGCCAGTTTTGTTTTTTCCCTTTTTCAATAAAATTGGCCACAACACCATCCAAAAAAAGAGCATGAATATGAACTTCGCCACGCAACAAAGAAAAGAAATCAACAGATAAAAAAGCACGATTTGCTTTTAAAAAGAATTTTTCCGAAGCCCAAGTTGGGTTATAAACCTCAATCTTTTTCAATTCAATAACAGGACGCATATATTTAATATCGAATTCCATATCGCCTTTGATCTGGGTTTTAAACCCAATAGCGTTTGAAATTTTTTGAGAAATCACAACTCGATAAGTACCTAAATCAACAGTAGAGAAAAAAACAAAAATAGAAATAAGACCAGCGAGTAGTGTTAAAAAAATAATTTTAAGACAAAGACGCACAGATTTTGTGCTAATTTTCGTCAAGCCTTTCAAAAAACGAAAAGTGGATTTTAATCCTTTAAAGAACAATTGTTTAAGAGCCATTTTGGTTGATCAGCCTTTATATTTAACCATTTTTCAAGGGTCGGATGAAAGAAGGATAACGAAAAAGCCAACAAGTGTAAAGTTTTTTCAGAAGATTGCGCGTATCGATATTCTCCCAAAATCGGGGCATTCAAAACCTCTGCACAATGTCGACGCAATTGATGTTTTCGTCCCGTCAAAGGACGCAACATTAAAAGAGCTTGTCTGCCATTATCGGATAAAACTTTGTAAACCGTCTGTGCTAAAACAGATTTATCCTTAATCGTCAACATAGAAGAAATAACCCCGCGCTTTTTTCGAACCGTTCCATGAACCAAGGCCATATATGTTTTTTTAATACGCTTCTCGGCAAAAGCATTTGAAAGAAACTTCGCCATGGCATGTGTTTTTGCGAACAGAACAACACCTTGTGTTGGGGCGTCAATGCGATGAACAGGAAAAAAAGAGGCATAACGCAGGTCATCTAAAATATTACGATCGCCACCTTGAATACTCCATCCAGCAGGCTTATCAAAAGCAATTACGTCATCATCCTGATAAAGAATCGGCGCTTCAAAAACTTTTTCTTGCTTTTCACCTTTGAAATTAGGCGCAAAAGGCGGCAAACGAATTTCATCACCTTCTTTTAAAACAGCATTAAATTTAACCCGTTTACTATTAACACGCAATTGTCCAGTGCGACACCACTTATGAATCATCGAAAGTGGCAAAGAAAGATATCTCTTATGCAAAAAAGGACGGAGTTTTTGTCCGTCTTCTTTTATAGATACCTGTAAAATGTTGCTTTGTTCGCTTATTTTTTATTTCCTTGGCGAGCTTTTAGTCTTGGATTTTTTCCTTCAACATCAATAACATACACACGCTTACCGCGACGAACTAACTTCACTTTACCACGTGTTTTCCAAGATTTTAAAGAGCGTAAAACTTTCATATCATAAGTTCCTTATTTGATTTATTCGGCACCGATAGTAACCGGAACAGACCAAAGAGTCAAGTAGATTAATAAACAGAAAAAATTTAATTATCGAGTGTTTTAAACCCGAAACGATTAGGGTTATGAGCCATAATTTGTTTTTTCAGCTCTTTTTCCTTATCGATCGTTGGTTTAACCAACTTAGAAGGATCAATTTTATATTTTTCAGAAACTTTTTTAGCTTGTTCTAAGGTCTTTTCAATATGATCCAAATCAAACGAAATCACTTCTCCAAACCCTTTTGGATCCAAACGTGTTTCACTCGCTTTTTGAGAAGAAATTTTTGCCTTAGCAATTTGTTTAACAGGCTTACGTCCCATATCGAACCTCTTTTTTTACAAACCAATATTTTATACCATTATACAGATTCGGAGTTTCCTTGTCAAGTCTGTGTGTGTATTTTTTTACAAGACTAACATATTATTATTTCTAACAATTTCTTCAATCTCCGATTTAAACTGAGGTGCCCCCCCATTTGCGGGATGTCTAATTGTCAAAACAGAGTAACCTGCATCTGTTAAAGTACGCCCCGATGTTTTACCAACGGCAATCAGAATACGATTTTTTCCAAGGAAATTAAAATGTTTTTGAAATAAAGCAAGACCCACGGCGATTTCGTCTTCGCGTGGCAAACGATTAGTTAAAAGATGATCTGGTTTATGTGGATGCCAGGGAAAAATATTCCACGTGATCCACTCTGTTGGTTTTAAAATAGGCGCCAACGTCTTCCAAACAATCGACCCTGTATTTTCCGTAAAACCTTGCGTCTGAACGGTCCGCTTATCTGTAGACATAGGATGACTTGTCCGTTGTTTAATGCCTTTAAAAATAAAATCTTCTGTATCATTCATCACTTGGCGTTCTGAGGTCATCGCCATACCTGAAAAATGCCCTCCTTGATAACTGAGTCCTTCCCCAATTAAAATATATTTTGCATTCTGACGCATATCTAAATAAGCCTCTAAATTAGACACACGAATCGCCGGCGCAAAAGGCCCAATATCAAAATGCGGATGATAATCCGCCCACGGATTAAATGAATCTTTTCCTTGATAGGCTGTCAAATCTGCAATAAGGTTTGTAATCAAAGGCATAAAAAAAACAGTAACATATTTAAGAAAGAGAAACAATGGATATCATTCAAACATTTCAAAACCACCCCCCCTATGATGAAAACGAAAAACATTATAAAGAATCATGTCTTCAATTTTTAAAAAACTTTCCAAAAGAACTTTGGGGCGTACGTGAAAATTTAATTGGGCACTTAACACCAACAGCTTGGGTTATAAACAAAAATAGAGATAAAGCTTTAATGGCTTTTCATAACATTTATCAAAGTTGGGCTTGGCTCGGAGGACATTCTGACGGAGACCTTGATCTTTTGCATGTTGCAAAAAAAGAAGTCATGGAAGAATCAGGATTAAAAAAAGAAGCATTTCATCCTGTTTTTGAAACACCGTTTGACTTGAATATTGTCGTCGTTGCACCACATATAAAACATGGAAAATTTATCCCAGACCATATTCACATTAACCCCGTTTTTTTATTTGAAGCAAATGAAAATGCTTCTATTCAACATCTTCCAGAAGAAAATTCAGGCATTGAATGGATACCCGTTAACGATATTTTAAATCGTGTTTCCGAAGAACACCTCAAACCAACATACCAACGTATTATGGATAAAGTAAAAAAGTTAAACGAATAAAAAACAAGCAACAAAGCGAAATTAAAGCAAAGCGCTGTTATGGAGAATAGATTGTCGTTTTAGGGCCATCGGTGCAAAAATTATATCTGGGGGATGTAATTTTCAAACGACCGGTACATATGGTACATCGCATGCAGCCCGCGACAACGGCAATGTATACCCATAAAATTAATTTCCAGGAGAATAAAAATTTTGCCCCTATCTATTTATATCCATGTCCCCTTCTGCCGGTCGAAATGCCCCTATTGCGCTTTTTATAAAGAAATCGGACAGATAGAAGACCTGACGCCTTTTTATCTACGCGACCTCGATCAATTGAACTTAGACAAAAAGCGCTTTGAGATCACAACGATTTATTTCGGTGGCGGCACACCGTCATTAATGCCTCCGATTTTTTTTGAAAACATCATCAACGAAATTTCACGACGATTTACAATCACCCCAAATCCAGAAGTCACAATAGAGATCAACCCAAATACCATAACAACAAAAGACCTGCTGGAATTTAAAACAGCCGGCCTCACCCGTCCTTCGTTTGGCGTACAATCTTTTGATGAAGATCTTTTAAAATTCCTGGGTCGATGCCATACAAAAAAACATGCGCTTGATTTAATCGAAACGTCACGTAAAAACTTTAAGACCTTTTCATGTGATTTTATCTATGGATTGCCTAAAATGACCCTGAAAAAATGGCAAACCGATTTGGATTTGATTTTAAAACAAAATATCCCACACCTATCGCTCTATTCCCTCAGCCTAGAATCAGGCACGCCGTTTAAACAGAGATTCTCAGAAAATGACTTGGATAACGGAGAATTTTATGAAACCACACGTGATCAATGTGTATCGGCAGGCTATGACCACTATGAAATCTCCAACTTCGCGAAAAAAAAATCAGACATTTCCAAACACAATATGGCCTATTGGAAAGGCGATTCATACATGGGATTGGGTCCTTCGGCGCACGGACGCATTGAAACGGAGAATCAAAATTGGATCGAAACCGTTGGCCCGTCGAACTTAAATAGCTCGAAAAAAGAAGGCTGTGAAATAAATACCATTTCAAACCAAACCCGCGCCGAAGAAATCGTCATGATGTGGCTGCGCACCAATTTACCTTTAAACGAATCATTCCTTACCGAAAAAACCAGGCTAAAATTTTCAGACTGCCTTGATTTAGATTCCGCCAATCCAACGTGGCTGATCCAAAACAACGGATCCATCCAAACCACCACACTTGGAAGACAGTTTTTAAATACTTTGCTTGCTAAAATTTTGAAGTTTTAAAATAAGAAGAAACAAAAACTTGCTTAAATAACAAAAGGCATCTACCATAGGTTGAAAAACAAAAAGGATAAAAAATGACAAATGAAAACATAATAATGACTGCTGCTGTTATTGTTGGGCCAATTTTAGCAGTTATAATTACTCGTTGGCTTGATAATAGAAGAAGTAAAAAAGATATGCGATTGCAGATTTTTAGAGCTTTAATGAGAGATAGAAGAAATAAGCTATCTTTTGATTTTGTGGCAGCCCTCAACTTAATTGAGGTTGAGTTCTATGATGACAAAAGTGTAATTTCTGCGTGGAAAAGATTATATGAAAGTTTAATAAAAAGATGGCATAATGATGAAGAAAAATATCAAATAACTTATGAATGGGACATATTAACAACAAAATTATTAAGTGAAGTTGGAAAATGCCTTGGTTTTAAAAATATAGAACAAACAGACATTATGAGTGGAGGCTATGCTCCACAAGGCTGGGCAGAAAGAGAAAACAAACAATATCATATAAATGAATTACTTATTAACTTACTGGAAAACAACAACTCATTAAAGGTTGATATTATATCCAATAATACCTCTACTATAAAAAGTACGAAACAAAAAAACAACTAGTCAAAAAGAAAAACTCGCAACACAACGAAATTAAAACGTAGTGGTGATGACCAGGGGATATTGTCGTTTTAGGACGAAGATGTACGTTGGGGTACATCGAATGATGTCCGCGTAACGGCAATTTACACAGCCAGGATTAATTTCCCACAGAATACGGAAAGATTATTAATAAAAAAAGAGTGGATATATTCCACTCTTTTTTTATAAATAATTTCAAATCTCTTATCGTTTTGAGAATTGGAAAGACTTACGCGCCTTAGGTTGACCTGGTTTTTTACGTTCAACCGTACGTGAATCGCGTGTTAAGAAACCTTCTTTTTTCAAAGCAGGACGCATTGTTTCATCGCTCAAAGTAAGCGCTTTACTAATACCGTGTTTAATCGCTGAGGCTTGACCTGTTAATCCGCCACCGCAAACAGTCGCCATAACATCATATTTTCCAGCTTTTTCAACAATGCCAAAAGGTTGATTAACCATCATTTGCAAAGTCGCACGTTGAAAATATTCCGTCATCTTTTTGCCGTTAACTTTAATATCACCATTTCCTGGTTTAATCCAAACACGTGCAACAGATTCTTTACGTTTTCCTGTTGAATACGTACGGCCTAGTTTATCAACTTTAGCAACCTTAACTTCTGTAGCTTGAACTTGTTCTGTCATGCTTATTTTCTCCGTATGTTTTTAATATTGTGTGACCCAAAATCAATCAATGTTGGGTTTTGTCCCATATGTGGATGTGTATCCCCAGCATAAACATGAAGTTTTCTTAATTGATCTTTACCAAGTGGTGAACTTGGGATCATGCGTTTAATAGCCATTTCGATAACACGCTCTGGATGTGCACCATCTAAAATCTTTTCAGGCGTTGTCTCTTTAATTCCACCTGGATGTCCTGTATGACGATAATATGTTTTATCTGTCAATTTACGATTTCCACTCAATCCAATTTTTTCAGCATTAATAATTACAACATGATCACCGCAATTCATACTTGGTGTATAAATTGGTTTATGTTTTCCACGTAGGTATGTTGCAACAAATGAAGATAAACGACCCAGCGTTAAATCTGTTGCGTCAATAATCCACCATTTTCCGTCGCAATCCGTTGGTTTTGCTGAAAAAGTTTTCAAAAAAGTTTTCATTTCTATTCCTTGTTATTTACATAAAGCACCGCGAGTTTGGCGGAAATACCCACCAGAGTCAAGTAAAAAAATGATTTTTCAGAAAATTAGTGTATCCGGTTTTGTAAGGATAATAGGTCAGCCCACGCTTCTTTTTTCTTCACAGGGGTTCGCAAAAGATAAGATGGATGAAATGTCGGCAGCGACGGAATATCACAAACACTCAACCAACCACCCCTTAAACGCGTAATCCCGTCTGTCCGCTCTGTCAACGCATGCGCCGGAGCACCACCTAAAAGCAATATAAATTTAGGTTTAATTAATTCAATCTGACGCATTAAAAAAGGTTTGCATAGCGCTATTTCTTCTTCCGTTGGGGGACGATTACCCGGCGGGCGCCATGGAATAACATTTGTAACATAGGTATTTGTTTCACGTGAAAGCCCAATTGCAGCCAACATTTTATCTAATAATTGTCCTGCCTCTCCAACAAAAGGACGTCCCAAACGATCTTCATCTGCTTCCGGTGCTTCACCAATACACATAACAAGAGGCTGATCTGTAATACCTTCCCCAACAATCGTGTGTTTTGCATATTTTTTTAACCCACATTTGTCAAAGGTCTCTAAAGCCTGCTTAATGTCATCGAGAGATTCAAAAGTCAAAGAAGAAACAGGTTCTTTTGCCACAGAAATATGAGACAAAACGGGGGTTGGTTTTGCTTTTCCCCAAGTATTCAAAGGAATCGGAACTTCAGTCTGCAAATCTGAAACACCTGACTCTGAAAGAAAATTTAAGAAAGCCGTATGTTTTTTATCACTCATCCAGGAATTGTATTGCATTTCCGAAAAAAAGCAAGTAGAATAGGCAAGAATCGCAGATTGAATTGCGGAAAAATTAAAGGATATAAAATGAAAGCACTTAAATTTCTTACTGTTGTTGCAATGTCAGCAATGCTAGCAGCTTGTGCCGGAGATAGCACATCTCTAGGTGATCCAGTTGATGGCGTTACACCAGGAACAGCAGAAGACTTCGCAGCTCGTGTTGGCGCAAAAGTATATTTTGACTTCAACATGTACGATCTAAAACAAGAAGCACAAGACAAACTATCAGTTCAAGCTGAATGGTTAAATATGTACAAAGATGTGAATGTTACAGTTGAAGGTCATTGTGACGAACGCGGAACAAACGCATATAACCAAGGTCTTGGATCACGTCGTGCAAACGCTGTTAAAGACTTCCTAATGGAACGTGGCGTTGAAGCATCACGCATCAAAACTGTTTCATACGGTGAAACACGTCCAGAAGTTGCAGAACACAATGAAGAAGCATGGGCTATGAACCGTCGCTCTATCACTGTTGTTGCAAAATAATCTTTTTGACACAGAATTAAAAACCTCGGATCTTTCCGAGGTTTTTTTATAATCTAAATTTCTTAAGTATTTTCTTCATCAAAGTTGAAAATGGATAATCCTTCAAACTTTCAAAAAGAATGAATTGCCCTTCCTGGATTTTCTTCGTTCGAACAATTTTTAAATAGAGATGAAAATGCGTAAAGGTATGTTTTACAAAATCAGAATCAATTTTATCATAATCTGTCTTTTCAACCTCATCCCAAGGTAATTCATATAATCCTTTTAAAATACCTTGTTCCCGTTTTCGAATAAGTAGCTCACCGTCTTTTTCCACCCAAGCCACGATCCCATATTTCGTCGGCATTGGTTTTTTCTCTATTTTTTTCGGATAGTCCAACACACATCCAGCTTTAAACGCACAACAATTTAGTTTTAAAGGACATATCTCACATTGCGGATTACGCGGAGAACACACCGTCGCACCCAAATCCATCAAGGCAGAATTATAGTCCCCAGGGGAAGATTCAATTTCCGCCAAAGACAATTCAAAAGCCCGGTCATGCAACGCCTGCCCTTTTTCTTCTAAACAAAACAATCTGGAAAACACCCGCTTTACATTACCATCGACCACCGGAATGGTCTCCCCAAATGAAATAGAGCCAATGGCTGCCGATGTGTATGGGCCAATCCCTTTAATTTTCAAAAGTTCAATGGCCGTTTGTGGAAATTCACCCATCGCAACAATTTGCTTTGCCCCCGCATGCAAATTACGAGCCCGCGAATAATACCCCAATCCTTGCCAAAGCGACAAGACTTGATCCTGATTTGCTTTCGCCAAGACATCAACGGTCGGAAAAGCCTGAATAAAACGTTGAAAATAAGGAATAACCGTCTTCACACCAGTTTGTTGGAGCATAACTTCACTGACCCAAACAAAATAAGGATTAGGATGCAAGTCCTTAACGACACGCCAAGGCAAATCCCGTGCAGAATTATAATACCAAAATAATAAAGGTTTTGAAATCTTCCCCATATCATGCTAAACTAAACATCAAACAAATAAAACGCAAGGAGAGACTATGTCTTACGAAAAAGAAGCTTTATCTGCCTATATTGGCGATTCTAAAAAAGCACAATCATTTGAAAAAATTTTCAAAAAATATGATAAAAACCCAAAATCTTTTATTTTCTTATGGCCGGCATTCTTATTTGGTTTTTGGTATTTATGGTACCGTCGAGCCTTTTTAGAAGCCTCTATCTGGTTCGCGGTATTTTTCTTAATACCTATTGAGCCAGAAACAAAAATAATCATCTCAACAATCTTGGGAACAGTTGGAATTCCAATGATTTTATACAATCGTTATAAAAAAACAAAAAAAGAAATTGAAGCACGCGTCAAAGACAAAGCAGCACGACTTGAGCTCTTAAAAGAAAAAGGAGGCACCCGAAAAGCCGCCATTGTCATCCCATCATTAATTATGGTTTTTTTCATCTTTGTATTTGCACAATTTAGCTCTCTTTTTATGGGAATGACCAATGCGAAAACCCCGGCAGAAATGACAAAAGTAATGATAACATATACCGAAAAAAATGTCCGCACCTTAGAGTCAAAAGAAAAAAATGAAATTGAAAAACAGCTGACACAAGTATTCACAGAAATAAAGGAGAAAAAGATTTCAAATGAAGAAGCGCACGAAAAAATGAGGATTTATATCAACCGATTATGGTTTAGAGCAGAATAAAAAAAATCCCGCAATTGCGGGATTTTTTTCTATCATGAAACTTTTTTGATTAATTCACATCAATATATTTACGGTTATTCCGTTTGCGCACAAAAGTAACGGTACCATCCATCAAAGCAAAAAGCGTATGGTCTTTTCCCATACCAACATTTGCACCAGCATGGAATTTCGTACCACGTTGACGCACAATAATATTTCCAGCTTTTGCGGCTTGATTGCCAAAGATTTTTACACCTAATCGACGTCCAGCGGAGTCGCGACCATTTCTTGATCCAGAGGCTGCTTTCTTATGTGCCATATCTCATTATCCTTTAATTTCTGTAATTTTCACAACGGTGATTGGTTGACGGTGTCCAATTTTACGACGATAATTTTGACGTTTTTTCTTTTTGAAAATAATCACCTTATCATCCAATTTTGTCTCCAAAACAGAGGCTTTAACCGTTGCGCCTTCAATATAAGGGGCGCCAATTTTGTCTCCAACCATTAAAACTTTATCGAAAACGACCTCTTTTTGATCGCCTAATTTTTCGACGGCGACAATGTCACCTTCTTGAACTTTTAATTGTTTTCCACCTGATGTAAAAACTGCAAACATGTCTATATCCTTAAAGATTATTTATTTCAAAGCACCAGCATTATAAAGACATAAATTCACAGAGTCAATCAGAAAAGCAACGCGAGCTACGCTTTCTTTAAAAGTCCAAATAAACCCAAAACAAACGAAAGAATAAAATAGAACAACCCAAAAAAGCCAATATCTAAAATAATGCCCATCCATCCTAAATTGGATCGAACTGTTATAAATAACAAAACACCAAAAAGGATATTTAGAATAAGGATTTTAAGAAAAGAACCCATATTGAAAAAAGGCATAAACTGATATTTTTTTATCCAAACACCTGCCAAAACGAGTAAACGTGTCCACTGGCTGAGCACAACCGCACCAGCCAAACCATACATACCATAAAAATGTGTCAATCCAATTAAAGCCAAAACATGCACAACAAAAAACCAAACACTCAAACTCGCCGGTGTTTTCGTATCCCCTTTAGCATAAAACAACGTCGAAAAAACACCCGATAACAAAATCGGAATAATTGCAAAAGAAAAAACCTGTAACATCTTTGCTGTCTTTATTGTCGCAATGGCGTCAAAAGCCCCATGTTCAAATAATAACGAAATAACAGGCTCTGCCCGAAAGAAAAAACCTAAACTAATAGGCAATCCAAGCCAAAGTAAGGCTAAAAGAGACTTTGCAAACAAGTGACGAGCGTATTTTGGATTAGAGATCAAACTTTCTGAAAGGAATGGCAATAAGACACTATTAACGGCAACCCCCAAGACACCGACAGGCAATAAAAACAAACGAGTCGCATAATGCATAATTGAAAGCGCCCCTAAAAACAAAGCGGCAAAAGCAGTCGACATAAGCGTATTCACATAATAAATACTACTCCCAAACACCCCTGGACCAAACTTTTGAAAAAAGATTCGAACCGTCTGAGGCAGTGTCACAACAGAGCGAGGCAGTGTACTGTGAACACGCACAAAAACAAGATAAAATAAAACTTGAAAAACACCGGTTGTAATAACGGATAAAGCCGCTGACAAAGCCGGATCTTCCGTAAAATAAACAAATAACGGGATAAAAGCTAAAAAACCAGCATTAAAAATAACCTGAGACAACCCGGCCCAAAAGAAACGTTTTTGAACTTGTAAAATCGCCACGGCATAAGACACTAAAGAGACAACAATGATATAAGGAAACATCCAGCGACCTAAAAGAACAGCTGTATCAAAATGGACTTCCGAAAATGTTGGTGCAAAAAGATGGAGAATCTCAGGCATAAAAATTTCACCTAAACCAACAATCACAGACGTCATAGCAAAAAGAATGAATAAAATGCGATTTGTAAAGTCACGCCCACGGGCGGTTCCTAAACCTAAACGAGACAAAATAGGCACAAAGGCCGTCTGGAAAGCCCCTTCCGCAAACATAGAGCGCAAAGTATTTGGCAAACGAAAGGCCAAGAAAAAAGCATCCGCCAACGCACTGGTTCCCAAAAAGAACGCCAGCATCTGATCACGAAAAAAAGCCAAAACACGGCTCGCAAACGTCAACCCTGACGTTAAAAAAACAGATTTAAAAAAACTCATCTTTTTACTTTTATTTTTTAATACAATCCTTATACTAACGAAAGCAAGGATGGAAAACAAATGAAAAAATTAACAATTCTGCTTTCTTTAATTTTATTAACGGCCTGTGGCCCAGATCGCCCAGAATATAAAGAGCGTTCCGTAGAAGAAATCTATGCTCAGGCACAAGAATATCTAGACGACACTAATTGGAATGCCGCCGCCATGGAATTCACTGAAATCGAACGCCAACACCCTGAATCAGAGATGGCTGCACAAGGGATGTATATGACGGCCTATGCCTATTTCAAAGGAGATAAACATGTCGAGGCGATTGACGCCTTAGATCATTTTCTAAAATTACATCCTGCCCACAAAAATGTAGATTATGCTTTATATCTAAAATCGATGATTTATTACAATGAAATTTCAGACGTGCGTCGGGAACAACACGCAACAATCGAAGCTTTAAAAACCATGGAACTGTTAACAGAACGCTTTCCCAAAAGTCCATATACTAAAAATGTGGAAGCTAAAATTATCATGTTAAAAAATTATCTCGCCGGAAAAGAAATGTTTATTGCACGGAAACTTCTAAAAGAAGAAAACCACCTTGCGGCACTAAAACGCTTTCAACTGGTGCTCACAACCTTCCCAAAAAGCATTATGCGTGAAGAAGCGCTCTACCGTATGGCTGAAATTTATACCGCCATCCATTTGCCAGACCAAGCCGCCGTCATGCAAAAATTGCTGGAAATCAACCATCCCGACTCAAAATGGACAAAAAAAGTGAAGGAACTATAATGGAAGATGTTGTCTTGTGGGGAAGATACCTTCATTACAAAGGTCATGACTGTGTTGTTATTGGCAGCGCGTTTCATTCTGAAACATTGGAAGAATTCGTCATCTATACACACGATGGTAAACTATGGGCACGTCCAAAAAACATGTTTTTAGAAACAGTAGAATATAAAGGTCAAACCGTCCCACGATTTAAATTCATCGAATCAAAAGGCGACATGCCAACAAAAAATTAAGAAAAATAAAAACTGTAAACAAAAGTAAAAAACGAAAATCTCAAAACAAAAACAAGGTGAAATGGAAACGAACGACAGTTCGTGGTTATGTGAGATAATAGGTGCGATTTAAGGACGAAGATGTACATAAGGTACATCGAATGATGTCCGAAAAATCACATATAGCATCCACAGAATGCATTTCCAGGAGAAATAAGATGCTTAAAAAAATCTATGATTTTTTTATATCCCATGCCCAAAAGCCACATGCCCTCTTTTTCCTGGGGATCATCTCCTTTTTTGGATCCATTTTTTCACCCTTTCCCTCTGAAATGCTGCTGATCCCAATCTGTTTAACCGTGCCTAAAAATTCTTTTCGCGCTGCTTTTGTCGCCAGTTTTTGGTCGGTGCTCGGTGGAATAGCAGGATATGCCGTTGGAAGATGGTTCTTCGTTTTACTCGGCACCCCAATTTTAAACAGTCTAAACTTAATGCCTGTATTTAATGAAATCGCAAATATCTATGCACAATGGGATGCCCTTTTCATATTTATTTCCGGATTAACCCCTTTCCCTTATAAAGTCATTGCCTTATTTAGTGGAATGGTACAAACCCAACCAGTTGTTTTTATTATGGCTTCTATCATCAGCCGCTTTCTACGTTTTTATCTCATTGCATGGTTATTATTTAAATATGGAGAGAAAGCACGTACCTTTATTGAAAAACGACTAGAATTTTTCTTCATTTTAGGTTGCATCTTGCTCGGAATCATCATATATTGGATGAGTTAAAGGAGACCGCCCGTGAACACAAATAAAAATATTCTACATTCTCTCCAAATTAAACCCGTCCTAAAAGGACCCAATAAAAGACATAAGCCACAAAAACATTCATTGATACTTATCTTAAGTGCAATAATGACTCTCATAGGAATAGGAATCCTTGTTTATATCTTCATCCCTTTTTCACTCCAAGAAAAAGCCAAAAAGGGATATGTAGAGGCACAATATGAACTGGCTTTACAACATTATGAACAAGAAAATTATGAAAAATATACGAAATGGATGAAAGAAGCTTCCGACAAAGGATTGGTACAGGCATCCTATCACCTTGGTCTTTTCTATAAAGATTCAAAAGCCTATCAAAATTATAAAAAAGCACAAGAATATCTAGAAAAAGCAGCAAATGGCAACAGTATAAAAGCCCAAGCATTAATCGGTCTCATGTACAAAGACGGCATGGGATTAAAACAAGATTATAAAAAAGCCATGCAATATTTGAAAAAGGCAGCCGACAACGGGGACAAAGTATCCGCCTTCCATGTGGCAACACTCTATATGTTGGGCTACGGGGTGGCACAAGATTATAAATCCGCATACGCATATGCCATTAAATGTTCCGATGGGGAAGAAACCCCACTCATTAAACTCATCCGAAGTAAAATGGATCAATAGTTGAAATTCTAACTTTTAACTTCTATCTTTAGAGTACAGAGAAACAAATAGGAAATAAATGGCCTGGCTCAACCGCATTTTTAATAAATTGAAACAAGACAAAAACAACAAAAAAGATTTTGCTTTAAAAATCCAAGCCGAATTACTTGTTTTGCGTAGCATTGTCATGCGCTCATCCCTTTTGATGCTTTCAAAAGATCCCGACCTGATTAAATCTGTCAAATATTCTTGCCTCAACGAAATTCAAAGCCTTGAACTCCTCGGCGCGAATAAAGAAGAACAAGAAAAGTTTATTGAATTCGCTGAAACGGCATTGGAAGACATGTTCTCCCGGGTCCGCATTGATAATAAATCCCTGGAAACCTTAAATTAAAAAATCTGATCTAAAATCTCATCTTCCTTAGCTTCCATAATTTCGGCCTCAGAGTCTTCGATATGATCATACCCAATCAAATGTAAAATCCCATGCGCAATCAAATGCGTTAGATGATGCTCAAATGACTTTTCTTGCGCAGACTCGCGCTCAATTGTTTCAAAGGCCAAAACCACATCACCCAGCATTTCAGCGTCTTCTGTTTCAAAAGACAACACATTGGTTGGTTTATCTTTGCCACGATAATCTTTATTCAGCTTTTGAATTGTCGCGTCATCAGTTAAAAGAAAAGAAATTTCACCGGTTAAGTTTAAATGCGTTGCAACCTTTTGGGCTTGTTTCAAAACAAACGCTTGATGAGATTTCGTCCATAAATCAGATTGGCAATTTAATTCTATCATGCAAGTTCTCCATATAACAGAAAAGAAGAAGCGTCCTTTATCTTAACGGAAACAACCTCCCCTAAAAGACCCTCTTTATCCGTATCAATTTTCACATTTTGCATGTAAGGAGATCGGCCACGAAAAACCCCAGCCCCTTTATCTTGGTCAATTAAGACCTCAACCGTTTTACCAATACAGGCCTGATTAAAATCTTTTTGAATTCGATGAAGCAAGTCTTGCAACCGTTTTAAACGCTCTGCCTTGTCTTTGGGGTTAACATCGTCTTTAAAGGCTTTTTGTGCCGGCGTATGTGGACGTGGTGAATATTTAAAAGAATAAGAAACTAAAAACGGAACACGTTTAGCCGCGTCCATTGTATCTTGAAAATCTTCTTCTGTTTCACCGCAAAATCCAACAATAAGATCAGAAGAGACAACAACGTTAGGATTTACTTTTTTAATTTTATCAATAATCGCAAAATAATCTTCACGCGTATAATGCCTGTTCATTTTTTTCAAAACCGCGTTTGATCCCGCTTGAATAGGCAAATTCAAAAAAGGCATAACCTTTGGCTCAGATCCAAACAAATCAATCAATTCATCTGTTAAATAGGTTGGATAAGAGGTGACATAACGAATCCGTTTTACAAGCTCAATCTTCGCCGTCGCCCGAATTAAATCTGCCAAATTTTTTCCATTTTCATCTTTATAATTATTTACATTTTGGCCCAAAAAAACAATTTCCCGTGCGCCATTAGAAACAACCTGGTCAACTTCCTTCATAACCGTATCAAAATCACGTGAGAACTCACGTTCACGTGTAAACGGTACAATGCAATACGTGCAAACATTATCACAACCTTCTTGTATTGAAATAAAAGCCGAAACCGCCTGTGTTTTAACCGTTGCTAAATCCTTAAATTTATCTAAACGATAATTCCCTGTATCACATAAGGTTGGGGTGTTTTCCAAAGCCCCCAACAATAAATGCCAACTTTGTGGCCCAAAAACATAATCCACATAAGGGGCGCGATGTCGCACAACTTTGCCTAATTCCTTGGCCACACAGCCAATCACCGCAATTTTCATCTCCAAATTATATTTCTTTTTCAGCTTATTAATCTTACCCAAATGAGAAAAAACTTTCTCCGTCGCCTTCTCACGGACAGAACACGTATTTAAAATAACAAGATCTGCCGTTTCTATTTTATCTGTTGGCGCCCAACCACGTGTCGCCAGCGTCGCATGCAACCGATCACTATCATAAACATTCATTTGGCATCCAAAAGTTTGGATAAAAAATTTCTTCATATTTTTCTTTCCTACAAAAAACGGCATCCCAGAATAGATCTGGGATCTTATCGTTTTAATGTGATATTATTTTCCTTGAACTTCGAGTGTTTTCTCAACTTTTTGCTGTGCAACCGGGGGCACATAAATAGATAAAAAGACAACGGCCAAAGCAATTCCCCACCAAAAATAAGTTTTCAACTTGCCTCTTTCTTGTCGACGTCGCATGATAAATTCCTTTTAGATATTACCAAAGGACTATAAATCAAAAAATCCCATCTTTCAAGATCAAAAACAAAAGGAAAACAAAATCTTGACATAATATAAAGATCCCTTTAAAATTTCACCCATACCAGATAAAAAAGGATATAAAAATGAAAGAACTTGATATAAAAAATATAACCGTCTTAGGGTCCGGCGGATGGATGAATGGTCAAGAACCATGGAAAGGCTATTTCGAACGCACAGGGGAAATTAAAAAAGGAATGCCCATCTTTACACTTTCCTTAAAAACAATTTCCTATATTCCAGAAATTGAAGAAGCTTATTACTTCGAAAATGGACAAGCCGTCGCAAAATACCCTATGCTAGACTTAACATACGATACAAATTATGCCAAAGGCCTTAAAGATTCCAATTATTGGCTCGGCAATCCATTCGATCTAGAAAAAGAAACCACATACAAATATATAATTGATGGTACCGAACTTCGGTTTAAATTTAATGCAGAAAATAATTACGGCTTACAAAAACCAATACAAGAAATCATAAAGAAATGCGAGGTGCCAGATGTAAAAAACTTTACGGGCTTGTTTGCGCCAGGCTGTCTCCCAAAAACAGATATCATAAATGCGACACCTAAAGATAGAGCTAAAAAAATATTCAAACTCCTTGAAAATGAAAAAGAATTAGTTTCTTTTATCATTGAATTCGAACGTTAAAAAAATCCCGCAATTGCGGGATTTTAAATATATAATAAAAACTTATTTAGTCGCAGCTTTTTTCGCAGCACGCGCAGAAACACGTTTAACCGGCTTTTCTTTTTTAACCAATTTTTGGTCTAAAAGAGCTGGATTTTTTTTCAATAAAGCTTTTTTAATAGCCAATGTTTCATCTGTTAAATTCTTAGGTTTTGAATTTAAAACATAATTATCCAATCCACCTTTGTGGTTAATGGTGCGAAGACCATGCGATGATACTTTCAATTTGAAAGCACGTCCCAATAGTTCGCTCATAAAAGAAAGAACACGTGTATTTGGTAAAAAAGTACGTTTTGTACGATTTTTCGCATGAGACACATTGTGTCCAACCATGCGTTTTTTTCCAGTAACTTCACATTGACGAGCCATTTTAAAATCCTTTTTTATTAAATTGCGCCCTATTATTACTTTAAAAGAACGAAAGAGTCAATATAAAAAAGACTTGCTTTCTAAAGAGATTCATATTAAAGTCCTCCCTCATAACACATGTCGTGCGTACAGAGACAACCTCGTCTCTCCCGGTGCTTCAAGGAATTGAAGCGACTTGCACGGCAGAGGATTGCTTTTTTTTAAAAGCGATAACTAACCGGAAAAGAAAGGATATAAATTATGACTCTTCCGACATTCGATGTAAAAACACTCGTAGAAAATGGCGTACACTTTGGACACCAAGTCCGTCGTCGCAACCCAAAAATGAACCCTTATATTTTCGATACACGCAATAAAATCAGTATTATTGACGTTCGAAAAACAGCCCCTATGATGAAAGAAGCTTTGGCTTTCCTTGAAAAAACAGCGGCCTCTGGTGGACAAATCTTGTTTGTGGGTACAAAAAACCAAGCAAGCGACAAAGTCCGTGAAATGGCTGAAAAAACAGGCCAATTTTATGTAAATCACCGTTGGTTAGGGGGAATGTTAACCAACTTTAAAACCGTCTCTAAATCAATCAAACATCTTGAAAAAATCGAAAAAGAATTAGAAGACGCAGAAAAATTAGGCTATACAAAAAAAGAAAAGCTTAATATGGAACGCGATCGCACAAAATTAGAAATGGCCCTTGGCGGAATTCGCAAAATGCACCGTCCAGCCGCAGTTGTTATTATTGATATTACACGTGAAAACATTGCCCTTGCCGAATCAAAAAAATTGGGTATTCCGGTTGTTGCAATCTGTGACACAAACTGTAATCCAGATAATGTAGACTACATTATTCCAGGAAATGACGACTCAAGCAAAGCAATTTCTTTGTACGCAGACCTGTTCAGCGATGCAATTCTCAGTGGATTAGAAAAATTTGTTTCCGCCGTCGACAAAAAATCTGTTGCCAAAGAACTGACAAAAGAAGAACCTGCAAAAGAAGTTAAAAAAGAAGAAAAAAAAGCAACACCTAAAACTGAAAAAAAAGCAGAAGAAGTAAAAAAAGAACCTGCAAAGAAAGCGGAAGAAACAGCTGAAACAGAAACAGAAGCTAAATAAAACGATTAGATAAAAGGATTGGATATGACACAAATTACGGCCTCAATGGTAAATGAACTCCGTCAAAAAACAGGCGTTGGCATGATGGATTGTAAAAAAGCCCTCGTAGAAACAAACGGTGATTTTGAAGCAGCGATCGACTTTTTACGTAAAAAAGGTCTATCAAAAGCACAAAAAAAAGCTGGACGCGTGACTGCCGAAGGGGTTATTTCAATTGCATTCGACGGTAACAAAGGCGCTATTGTCGAAGTAAATGCCGAAACAGATTTCGTAGCTCGTAATGCAGATTTCCAAGACTTTGCAAAAAACGTTGCCCTAACAGCATTAACCGCGGGCGCAGATGTTGAAACCCTTAAAAACACAACATGTGCAAACACAAACAAAACGGTAGCGGATGTTTTAACAGACAAAATTGCATCTATCGGGGAAAACCTTTCCATTCGTCGTTCTGCTGTTTTAAATGCAGACGTTGTAACCGGATACATCCATGGATCAACTGGGGAAAATATGGGGAAAATTGGTGTATTGGTTGGATTAAAAGGATCTGACACCGCTGCGCTTGAAGAAGTCGGTAAAAAAGTAGCCATGCATATTGCGGCGGCAAAACCTGATTTCCTTTCAACAGAATCTGTAGATGCAAAAACAGTTGAAAAAGAACGCAATTTCTTAAAAGAAGAAGCCCTTGCCTCTGGAAAACCAGAAGCGGTTGTCGATCAAATGTTGGTAGGTCGTATGAAAAAATTCTATTCTGAAATTGTACTCTTAGAACAAGCATTTGTAATGGAGCCAAAGAAAACCGTTAAAGAAATCGTCGCTGAAGCTGGTGCCGAATTAACAGGCTTTAAACACTTTATCTTGGGTGATGGAATCGAAAAGAAATCCGAAAGCCTTGCAGACGAAGTCGCAAAACAATTAGCTTAATTGAAATCCAAACGTTACATATAAAAAATCCCCGATTGGGGATTTTTTGTTTCCAATGTCTCGACTACAATCTAATCTTCCTCAAAAAACCTCAATCCCGCAAAAAAACGAAATTAAAGTTCGCATCGCGAACAGTTATATGAGACGAAAGACGTGATTTAAGGACGAAGATGTACGTTGGGGTACATCGAATGATGTCCGAAAAATCACGCATAGCGTCCATAGAATTAATTTCCCACAGAAATACGGAAAAAATAAACGCCTTTCGGCGTTTATTTATATTCTCGTCATTTTTTCAAATTTGTCCCACCGATGTTGCTTACACTCTTCCGCAGAAAGTTCAGATAGTTCTTTCAAATTCTTTTGTAAAACAGAACGAACATTATCCATCGTTTCAACTAAATTACGATGAGCCCCACCAACCAGTTCAGCAATAATTTCATCGATAATGCCATTTTGCAAAAGTGATTCAGCCGTTAGTTTCAACGCTTCAGCAGCCTCAGCAGCTTTCCCACTTTCTTTAAATAAAATCGAAGAACACCCTTCCGGCGAAATCACAGAATAATAAGCATTTTGCAACATCAATATTTTATTAGCAGTTGCAATACCAATCGCGCCACCAGATCCACCTTCCCCAATAAGAGTTGTGATAAACGGCGTTTTCAAACCAAGACCGGCATCAATGCCGCGCGCAATGGCTTCGGCTTGACCACGGGCTTCAGCTTCAATGCCTGGAAAAGCACCTGGCGTATCCACAAACGAAAGAACAGGCAATCCAAACTTTTCAGCCAACCCCATCAAACGAATTGCTTTACGATAACCTTCGGGATTAGGCATCCCAAAATTATGTTTCACACGGCTTTGGGCATCATGCCCTTTTTCTTGTCCCATAACGACAACAGGCTGACCATTAAACCGAGCCAATCCACCCAAAATGGTGTTATCATCGCCAAAACAGCGATCACCTTGCAGCGGTTGATAATCCGTAAAAAGATGCTTCAAATAATCCACAAAATGAGGACGATTTGGATGACGCGCCACCTGAACGGTTTCCCATGCGGTTAAATTTTGATATTTTTTTTCAATATCTTTTGCATTTAGATCTTTTTCAAAAGGAAGCAGTTGCATTATTTCATCTCCGCTTTCATCAATATACCAAGAATATTGCTTAATTTTTCTTTTAAATCAGCCCGTGCGACAATAGCATCAACCATACCATGTTCGGCCAAATATTCCGCCGTTTGAAACCCTTTGGGTAATTTTTGACGAATATTTTGTTCAATCACACGCGGTCCCGCAAATCCAATCAAAGCAGTTGGTTCCGCCAAATGAATATCCCCAACCATGGCAAAAGAGGCTGTCACACCACCATATGTTGGATGGGTTAAATAAACGATATAAGGTAATCCGGCTTCGCGTAGCTTTTGAACCCCAAGGGTTGTTCGCGCCAATTGCATCAAAGAAAGCGTACTTTCTTGCATACGCGCCCCACCACTGGCTGGAATCGCCAAAAACGCAGATTTTTCTTGTATCGCTTTATCGGCACCACATAAAAAAGCTTCACCAACATAGCGTCCCATAGAGCCACCAATAAAAGTAAAGTTCATCGCAAAAACAACGGTTTTAATTCCGTTAATTCGACCAATGGCAGATTGGGCAGCATCGTCTTGCCCTGTTTTTTTACGGGCAGCGGCCAATTGTGTATCATAATCTTTTTGCGCAACAAAGCCCAACGGATTATCTGTTTTAACCGAAACAGCAATATTTTCAAATTTACCATCATCAAAGAGGGTTTCAAACCACTGATTTGGCGTCAACGCATTGTGATATCCACATGCTGGACAAATGCCAAAATTACGATCGATGTGTTTAATATACCCAACAGCACCACATCCTTTACACGGACGCCACTGCCCTTTAGGCAAATCTTTGTATTTTTGTGAGATTTTAGTCATTTGGATTAATCTTAAAGTTTGTTAATTTGATTGAAAAGGTTTTTACCAAGTTTAAAGCGTATACTCCGGGAAGAAGCAACATTCACTTGTTCGTTGGTGCGCGGATTACGTGCGAGAAACCCGACTTTTGTTTTTGACTCAAAAACACCAAAGCCACGTAGCTCGATACGATCCCCTTTTTTAAGGCTAGACGCCATTTTATCAAAAACAGAAAGAATAATAATTTCTGTTTCTTTTAAAGACAAACCTTTGTTGCGTTTCCACAACGCACGGATAATGTTAGATCTTTTCATATTTTAGGTCCTTGTTTCTTTTTCTATTTATTCAGGCCGATATTATTATCGATCTGTCTGAAACGCAAGGGAAAAAACAAATAAAATACATAGGAACTTGACTTTGGATAAAAAACCCATATACTCCGAGACAATATTTTATTATTTATAAACTAAAATTTAGAAAAATGAAGAAGTTGAAACTTAAAGACTTGCATAATCTCCTTTCACACGGAGAGATTAACATGCAAACCGAAATCGCACTCATCGAAGCCCCCCCCCTTGAAGACGGATTAGGT
>JAFGVS010000015.1 GCA_016937865.1 Alphaproteobacteria bacterium | reverse complement strand
GACATGACGCCAGATGAGCTCAAAAGATGCAAAGATGCTTTCCGCAAATATGAAATGAACGCCCAACATCTTCAGGCGTTAGAAAAATGTATTGTGACGATTAGAGATGATTCTGTTACAGAAATCAATAAAGATTATGCCCAAATTTTTAAAGGTGTGACTCTCCCTGCAGATTATGCCGACTATACAATTGAAACGACAGAAATCAGTGATGCGGATATTTCTAAAACCATTGAAGATCTTGGCAGTAATTGTGGCGAAGCAAAAAATTTCTATGCAAAAATGAAAGATCTTTATCGTGGCTATGAGATAAATAAAAAGGCTCTAGACGGAGATATTAAAAAAATGAAAGAACTGCAATCACAGTTTCCAGATGGCGTAATTCCTGCGGACCTTAATATTACTATCCCTGACACCAACAAAATCTTGAATGATGCCGTGAAGTTGGACGAAAAGGAAAGGACTTATGCATACTTTGAGTACACTAAGGAAAAAGATTATGAGACTCCAATTAAAAAAATGAAAGACGCTCTGAAGAAGTTGAAAAAAGAATCTAAATCAAAAACAACGTCAGAAGAGGAAGCTGAATAAATGTACAAAGTACTGCTTACACTTTTAACGGCATTTCCGCTGATGGCGATGGCGCAGGTTTCGACAACAACGTCCGTTGATTCTATTTCCACCACCACGACCTTCCCGGGCATGATGGATCCTAATTTCACCGCCTTACAATCTGATGTAAATCGGTTGCGGTTGGAAAACGCCAAGTTAGAAAAAGAAAATACCGATTTAGAAGCTGAAATTAAAAAGCTTAAAAAAGGTAAAAATCTTTTACTTGGGACCACAATTGCGGGCGCGGCCGGTACGACTGTCGGCGGAATCTTATGGGCCAAAAACAAAAAAGAAAAAAAGGTCGCCCAAGGCGTTCTTGATATGCTGACCAAAATTGAAAAATACCAAAAAGAAAACCCTGTTAAATTTGCCGCTATTCCAGAATGTATGGGTTTAAGCGCAAGCAGTTCTGAAGCCGACCTGAAAAATTGCGCGGGTAAGCTGTAAAAACACTTCACATTTTAAAAAATAAAAACGCCCAACGGGGCGTTTTTATTTCTTCATTTTTGGATGCGCCTTGGCATAGACATCTTGTAAGTGCGTGTCTGTGATTTTGGTATAGTTTTGTGTCGTCGATAACGATGCATGCCCCAACATCTTTTGTAACGCCCGTAAGTTCGTTCCACGTGTTAATAGGTGTGTTGCAAAACTGTGTCGTAAGCTGTGTGGTGTTGTGTGCTCTGGCAAGCCCACAGATCGACGCAATCTTTCCAAAAGACGTTGTGCTTCCCGTGCCGGCATATTGCCTCCTCGCACCCCTTTAAAAAGGGGTTCTGTGCCGGATATGCCAAACGGACAGGCCTCTATCGCTTTTAAGCACACTTCTTTTATAATTGGCAGCAATGGGATTATCCGGTCCTTTTGGCCTTTTCCGCGGATTTGTATCGTTTCTTGTTGCATGTCTTTTGCCGTGACGGATAACGCCTCATTTATACGAAGCCCCGCCCCCCAGCACAAAAACATAAGTGCGCGATTGCGGGCAATAATCCACGGTGGATTTTTTTCTGTTTCCAAGGCATGAATCATTTTATAGATATCGATTTCATCGATCGCACGGGGCAGTCGTTTTGCCGTTTTGGGATGCTCTAAATTTTCAATGGCGGTGTTGTTTATTTTTTTATGTTGCGACAGATATTTGAAAAAAGATTTCAATGCAGAAATACTGCGCGCAATGGTTGCGTTGGATACGCCTTGTTTTTTGCGATGCGCCAGATATGACCGGAAGTCCATTAGAGATAATTCGGTTAGATTTTGCATCCCCGGGACACCGCCCAAATGATTCCGTAAAAAAGCCTCAAAGAAATGGAGTTCGCGGCTATATCCATCTACGGTGTGCATGGAATAGCGTTTTTGATGCGCCAGATGATCCATAAATTCTTTAATTAGGCTCAGCATTTTGAACAGCTCGCTGTCTTTGCCAAAGGCTTTCGGCGGTTGGCTTTTGTTTTTCTAAATTTTCCGCGGCCTTGCGTTTTTCAAGTGCGTCTTTTAATTTTTGATTGTTTTGGAACTCTTTTTGAATCATCCCATGTTTATATTCAATTATCGGACACGTTTCTTTTCGAAAATCTGTTTCTGTGAGCTGAAATAAAATCGCCGGGAAAACCTGTATCAGTCCCAAGGCCAACCCGAGGAATAAAATCGTTTGTGGCAGTTTTACATTATGGCCTAAAAAGATGCGCACCACCATCAATAATAAAAAGAAAACCGATGTGATGTATACCAATGTTTTAATCAGGTCATAAATTTCAACGGCGCGTTTTTGATAGCACATTTGGGGACGTACCTGAATGGGATCTCCTGTTGAAATAACCTCTACCCCAAGGCGGTCAAAATGACCCCGGAGTTCAGCATCACTGAGGGCTTTGGCGGGGGACATCAACCCGAAACACATTAAAAAAAGAAAAATATATCGCATAATGCCCATTTTACGCGAATCCGGAATTGAACACAAGGCAAAAACCCTCTTGACTTTGTCAAATTTATTTTGTAAAGTCTGCCTATTAATTTAAAAAAGGATTTATTATGGAATTTTATCTTGTAAAAAACTACCTAAAAAAACCTACCACAAAATCAGTGGCGCCGCGAGCCCTCAATAAGTATATTAAAATAAATGAAGGCGGCCATCTCTTAGACAAAAAATTTGCTTTCCTTAAAGACAAAGGTGCTTCCCCTTGGGATGCCAAACGAAAGCAGGGCAAAAGTAAAAGCAACTCTGGCATTATCCTTGTACGTGAAGATGATCAGCAAAAACACACTGTTTTAAATATCTTTGAATCTAATTTCGATGTTATTAAAAACAACGGTTTAGATTTTTTCTTTTCTGGTAAAGTTGATGATGAAGCATCGAATGCCGTCTATAAGTTGACGGAAGAAGGTATTACAAGCTTGTTTGAAATTGAAGATAATGAGAATGTTCGGTTATTAAACGGCGCAGAAGATGTTTTTGTGACCTATAAACGTGAAGATGATAAAACCAACGATTTTACAATTTCTGGCCTGTTTTGGAATAAGACTAAAGATGATTCTTCTTTGGGTTATGTTAATATTCTTCCGGCACTGAGACAGCGCCTTGATGCAACGGCGCCTGTAAATAAATTTTCTTTGCATGATTCTGTGGCTTTACTTGTAAGCTTTGACGATCCTACTTTGAATCGTGTCTTGATGCTTTCTAAGAACGGACATTCTCCTCGGTTTCTCACAAATGATAAAACCGGTTTTTCCCGAAAAGATGAAAAATTGTTTTTCGAAGGAGAAGAAGCTCTGGCTGACCCAGATGATAAAAACACAATTATAACAGATAGTAAAATTGTTACGTTTAAAGCCGCACCTAAAATCAATCAAGCTATTTTAGACCTTAAACCTTTTACAGAAACTAAGCTTTCTGAATACACGCCTATTGAAAAAGAGAAAAAAGTTAAAAAGGCTCCAAAGGAAATAGCTAAAAAAATAAAACCAGAAAAAACACGAAAAGACGCATCACAAGCATCAGAAAAAAATATCCCAGAAAATCGTGATTTTACCTTCGGTGACTTGCTAAATTTAGTTGGTGGTGACTCTACAGATCTGACTCCGCTTCTTGAAAGTCTGCCAAACATGATCAAAACACTTGAGAGTCTTGAAAAGTTACCTTCGGAGGTGGCGAATACAATGAAAAAAACTCTTTTACAAACCCCATTAAATAACCTTTTAAATCAAATAAATCAAAAATAAAAAAAGGCTCCGTATGGAGCCTCTGTTTTAATCGTTTTTCAGATCCCGCAGGAAGGATGGGATTTCCAATTCTTCCGGCATAGATTTATTTTGCTCCATTTCGCCAAGCATTTTTAAAAGGTCACCATTATTATCTGGCATTTTTTCTTGTGCGCGTTTCGGCGCCGGAGCCTCTTCTTCCATTTCTGACTCTGCTTCAAATTCTTCGGTCGGACCGTCTTCAATAATCAGCTCTTCTGTTAAAAAGATTTCTGGTTCTTCTTCTGCCACAAATTCTGTTATTGCTTCTGGTTCTGACTCATCAGTTGAGGTCTCTTCTGTTTGGGTTTCAAACGCAAATAATTTTTTTAAATCATCAAAATCCGTCGAAAGACCTTCTTCTATTTCTTCTTCTGTTGCCGGTTCAAATGGCATTTCAGGCATCACAGGTGCTGGTTCTTTTTTTACCGCAACCGTAGGTTCAGGTTTTGGTGTCGGCGCTTCTTCTTTCTTTTCAATTGGTTTTGAAAACATAAAAGAGCCCAATGTTTTTTTCACAGGTTCTTTTTCAGTTGTATTTGTAGATGCATTATCGCCCAACCCAGACGCAATCAATGAAATATGGATAAGACCTTTCATATCGTCTTTGAAATGGGTTCCGAAAATTAAATTTCCAAAGTGTGGCAAATGTTCGCGGATAGAATCCGTGATTTCTTTTACTTCTTTTAATTTCACGTCTGGCCCACCAGAAATTTGAATTAAAACTTGGTTCGCGCCTTTAATGCTGCCGTTATCCAATAGCGGGTTATTCAATACACCTTGTGAGACTGTTTTCGCCCGTTCTTCGCCTTCGGCGACGGCGCTGTTTAACACAATTTGGCCGGCGTTGCGTAAAATCGCGCGCAGATCCGCAAAGTCCAAATTGATTTGTCCGTGTGAACTGAGGATATCGGTCAGGCCTTTAAGCGAGTTCGTAATTAAAGCGTCTGCTTTGTGGAAAGCATCCATTTGTGTGACATCGTCATCAAATAGATCAAATAGTTTTTCATTTTGTAAAACGACAAAGGAATCCACTGAATTTTTAAATTTCACAATCGCTTCATCTGCAACGGCCATCCGTTTGCGGCCTTCGAATTCAAAAGGACGTGTTACCAATCCCACCGTTAAAATACCTTGGTCCTTTGCAACCTGTCCAACGACAGCGGCTGCGCCAGATCCCGTTCCACCCCCCATACCCGCGGTAATGAAAATCATTTGATACGGTGAGATGGCTTCGATAATTTCATCCATTGATTCTTGTGCGGCTTTTTCCCCGATAATCGGATCGCCTCCTGCCCCAAACCCTTGCGTTAAATCTTTGCCAAGGTGAATTTTTTTTGTGGCTTCGACATGCGCCAAAGATTGTGCGTCCGTATTGGCCACAACAAAATCAATCCCGTTTAACCCCAGGTCTTGCATATGTTTAACCATATTGATTCCGGCACCACCGACACCGACCACGGCGATTTTTGGTAAGTGAATTTCTGATGTCATAATTATTCTTCTCCTTTTTACGCGCAAAGTATAACACATAAACCGTTAAACGCAAAAGATTTTTAGCCTCGATCTTAAGATCCTACGATAATACTCCGGATGGCTATGAAAAAGGGAACACGATAAGCCGGATTCTGTCGAAGGACAACGATTCGTCTTGAATTTACATTACTGCAAATTTCTTTGCGACTACCTCAACGATAGGAAAAGACACCTGTATATCGTTTGTTTTGTCTTGCTCGCACACAAAAGTTTACCGCGTTTCACTCCAGACTAAACTGGCTCGTCTCTGTGGCACTGGTTCTCGGGTTTCCCCGGACGGGCGTTACCCGCTGTGCTGTCTTTTACGAGTCCGGACTTTCCTCGCCGTAGCGCCGTTGTCTGTGTTCCCAGCGTTATATGTAGTGAAAAAAGTGCTGAAAATCAACCTATTTTATGCTATACTCTTGTTTATGAGAATTCTGCTTACCGTTTTGTTCCTTTTAAGCTCTTCATCGGCGTTCGCCGCGATGGGCTATTTAGGTGGGTATCCGTATACCGAAACAACCGCCCAAAAGGTGGACGATTTTAATGGTGGGGCGCCGCCACCCCCTGCACCGGGACGCCGTGCCCAATATTCCTATATGGCTGTGCCTTTGACTGATTCCACGGCAGATAACATGTCTAATCCAGCGCCGATTAAAGAGATGGAGGAGGCTGTCCCCTTAGATGACTTTGATGACGGTGGATTTGAAGACGATGCTGCCTTTGATGTCGGCACGGATGATCCTTTTCTTGCCGATGATATATTTGATAAAGATCCGCCCATCGAAGAAACGGGGAACTATGCGGATTGGGACGATCTCTAAGTTCCAAAAAAAACTTCATATCGTTCTTGATTTTACCGTTTAATCTCCCTATATTCAGATCTTGAAAAACGGAGATAAAAAATGCTGTTAAAAGTTGCAAAGAAAATTTTTGGCTCGGCCAATTTACGCCTGCTGAAAAAAGAACAAAAAATTGTCGATCATATCAACTCTTTAGAACCTCAATTCGAAAAAAAATCTGATGCTGAACTCAAAGCGTTTACCCAAACTTTAAAGTCGCGCCTGACACAAGGTGAAACCGAAGATCACATTTTACCTGAAGCCTTTGCGCTTGTACGTGAAGCCGCCAAACGAACTCTTGGCCAACGTCATTATGATGTTCAGTTGTTGGGTGGTATTATGTTACACAAAGGGCGCGTCGTTGAAATGAAAACAGGGGAAGGAAAAACCCTTGTGTCGACTTTGCCTGTCTTTTTGAATGCGCTTTCCGGCAAAGGGGTACATGTCGTGACCGTCAATGATTATTTAGCGAAACGTGACGCCGAATGGATGGGACAAGTACATCGCTTTTTAGGCTTAACGGTTGGCGTTATCACCCATGAATTAGATGATGAAGAACGCAAAAATGCGTATGCTTGTGATATCACCTATGGAACGAATAATGAATTTGGATTTGATCATTTGCGCGACAATATGAAGTTTTCATTAGAGCATTTGGTTCAACGTCCCTTTAATTATGCGATCGTTGACGAAGTTGACTCTATTTTGATCGACGAAGCGCGGACACCGCTGATTATTTCGGGTGCTTCGACAGATAGTTCAGACTTGTATGTCGCCCTCAACAAAGTTGTGCCGTCTTTTAAACCCGAACATTATAAAATTGATGAAAAAGATCGTAATGTTATGTTAACAGAAGAAGGGAATTCTTTTGCAGAAGATCTTTTAGGCAAAGCCGGGATTTTAAAATCTAATAACCTGTATGATTTGGCAAATGCAAAAATCGTCCATCATTTAGATCAAGCCTTGACCGCTAATCTGATTTATAAAAAAGATACACATTACCTCGTTCGAGATGATAAAGTGCACATCATTGATGAATTCACCGGACGTGTGATGGAAGGTCGTCGCTATAGTGCGGGACTCCACCAGGCGATTGAAGCCAAAGAAGGTGTTTTTGTTCAACAAGAAAATCAAACATTAGCCTCTATTACGTACCAAAACTATTTCCGTATGTATCCAAAACTGGCCGGGATGACGGGAACAGCCCTGACAGAAGCCAGTGAATTTTCCGAAATTTACAAACTGGAATGTGTTGAAATTACAACCCATAAACCTATTGCCCGAAAAGATTATGATGACGAAATTTATCGTACGGCGCGGGAAAAATACAAAGCGATTGCGGATTTGATTAAACAATGTCACGAACGGAAACAACCTGTGTTGGTTGGAACCGTTTCCATTGAAAAATCAGAAATGTTGGCCACTATTTTGAAATCAGAATATGGTATTAAAAACATTCAAGTTCTTAATGCAAAACATCACGAAAAAGAAGCCGAAATTGTCGCACAGGCTGGTATGCCAGGTGCGATCACTATTGCGACAAATATGGCGGGACGTGGAACCGACATCCAATTAGGTGGAAACGTCGATATGATGATTGAAAAATTGAACAATCCGACGGAAGCTCAAATAGCCGAAATCAAATCTAACGTTAAAAAAGCCAAACAAATTGCGATTGAAGCTGGCGGATTATACGTGATTGGAACGGAACGTCATGAAAGTCGCCGTATTGATAATCAGTTGCGCGGACGATCTGGTCGCCAAGGGGATCCAGGTGCCTCACGCTTTTTCCTTTCTTTGGAAGATGATTTGATGCGGATTTTTGGATCGGATAAACTCGGCGGCGTTTTGAAACGCTTTGGGTTAAAAGAAGGTGAGCCAATCACCCATCCTTGGGTTTCAAAAGCCCTTGAAAAAGCCCAAGGTAAAGTCGAAGCCCATCATTTCGAAATTCGTAAAAACCTATTGAAATATGACGATGTCATCAATGAACAACGCAAAACCATTTATACCAAACGTCATGAAATTATGAACAGCGATGATGTTTCAAAAGATACGGCGGACATGGTACGTGAAGTCGTTGAGTCGATGGTGGCGTCTCATTTACCTGAAAATGCATTACCCGAAGATTGGAATATTCACGGACTTGATTTAATGGTGCGTGAAACATTGAATTTGGACTTACCTTTAAACGCTTGGCAAACCGAAGAAGGCGTCACAGACCAATTGTTTTTTGAACGTGTATTGAAAGCAGCGCAGGATCATTTGGCCGCGAAACGCAAACAATATTCAAAAATTTATGCCCGCATTGAGCGTAATATTTTACTGGAAACATTGGATAGCAAATGGAAAGATCATTTGGCAGAAATCGATGAGCTCCGTCGCTCTATTTATTTGCAATCGTTTGGTCAAAAAGATCCGTTCCAAGAGTACCAAAAGAAAGCGTTTGAATTCTTTAATGACTTGATGGAAATGGTTTCGATGCAAACGGTCATGTATTTGTGTAAAATGAATTTTTCACCTGATGACTTAAAACGTTTAGAAACATTATATCATCCAGAAAACATGGATGAAGTGCATTCTTATGATGAAGAAGATGAAAAAACGGTCGAAATGGGTGTTGAAAAAGAACCAGGGCGGAATGCACCGTGTCCGTGCGGATCGGGAAAACGGTTTAAGCACTGTCACGGAAAGATTTAATCCTTCCATGATTTTTATACTTATAGAAAAAAGGTTAAGCTTTCGCTTAACCTTTTTATGATGCTACTATTTGAATAAAATAACGCACTTTTTTAATTGAAATTAGAATTCCTATTGTGATTACGGTTCCTGCGAACAGGAGAACCTCCCACTTAGCTTTGTAAAAAAACAAAGCTATAAAGGCTAGGAGAAAAACAACTATTGGAAGGCACCAAAGGTACATTTTCACGTTGGCTTCTCTTTTAGAGGTCTTTTTTTTGGATACCTGTAGTTCAGGAACGTCTTTTGTTAAAATAGACATAAAGATAAATTTAAAGGTTAATACTTGTCTGCATTATAGGTTAAGATTTTTTTCAGAGTCAAGGACATGCTTTATATCAACAAAGGATAACGTTTAAAAAACGTTATCCTTTTCTTTTTTGGGTAAGATTGCCCAAAAATACAGTGTTTTTATGAGTGCCACTAAAAAAGCGACACCCCCAATGAGCCCTCCAGCGATTTTTAGGTTGAATGAAAGTCCAACGTAAAAATCAACATAAAATAAGATCAGTCCGGCCACGAGGGACAAAATAGCCCCGGCACCCCACCATCTTATTTTACTGTTAATTTTTTCTTTTTCTGGCGCGTGGGCCACGCCAATTTCTTCGTTACTTTTCATAATAATTTATTTTTTAATTATTAATTTTGTTTAAGCCTACT
>JAFGVS010000014.1 GCA_016937865.1 Alphaproteobacteria bacterium | reverse complement strand
TTTTACGTATTCTACTCATTTTTGATCTCCTTTTTGATCTAAATTAGTAGCTTAACACACTGTCCGAATTTTTGGGACCACCTCTTTGATAGTTTGAATATCTAATAAATATTCATTTTTTTAGGAATTTTAATGGGTTTTAAATTTTCTTTTTCTTTGTAAATATTAAAACTATTTGACATGGTATCTACTCCTTAGCTTTAATCCTACCACCAAAATTTCCAAAATCAAGAAAAGAACTTTTTAAGCATAGCAATCTTGGGTTGAGGGTTGTTTGGCCATCCCCGCATATTCATAAATCTTACCCGATACTTCATTGGCGAGTTTTATTCCGGCTATGTTATTGATGTGGGTATAGCGTTGAGTGGTGGTGATTTGCTTATGACCAAGGACGCTACTGATGACTGACAGGTTCGCACCGGTTAAACTGGCCACTGTTGCAAAGCTATGGCGAAGATCGTGAATTCTCATATTTTGAAATCCAGTCCTCTCTTTAATGTAAATCCAAGGCTTTTTTAAATCGTGCAAATGCCGGTCATATATTATCGGTGATGGGAAAACATATTCATTATGACTTTGGTCATACTCCTCCTTGATAATAGATAAAGCGTATTGACTAATCGGAACGGATTTGGCTCCCGTTTTGCTATCCCTTAATCGAAGCAATCCGTTATCAAAATCCACTTCATCTTTACGAAGATTTTTAATTTCAGACAAACGACATCCCGTTAAGGCCAAAATCTTGATAACATTAAAACCGCTTTTAGAGCATGAGCTATACTGTTTTCCATATTCGATTGCTTCAAAGAGTTGTCCGTATTCGTTTTGTGATAAAACTCTATCTCGTCTTGGGAGTGAATATTTTTTTACTACTTTGCACGGATTGGTATACAATTTCCTATAGCCGAATAATTCACACCAATTTAAAAATGCGGATAGAAAGGCGAGTGCATGATTAGCCTTGGACTGGGATTGTCTGGCTAACTGGTTTTTGACCCCATGTATTTTTTCAATATCAATGTCCTTTATTCTAAAATTCCTAAGCGGTTTTAGATATTCCCGCACATATAGTTTTTCAGCTTTATAGGTTGAAATTTTCTTATTTTCTTTGCTGTATTCTTCGACGTATTTATCAAACAAAACGCCGGCTTTGATCAAATGCTTTTCATCGCTAACAACCCAGCCCTTCAATTCTAAATACGGATCACGACCTTGACTGACTGCCATTTTGTATTTGATGGCCAATTCTTTGGCTTTATCCAGATCCATTTCATGATTGGTGCCAATTTTTAGGCTTCTTGTTATTTGACTTGCTTTCGCGCGATACGATAGGTAGAACGTTTTCCTTTGTGTGATATAGTAATATCGAACAAAAAATCCGGGTAATTTTAAGTCCGTTATTTGGGTGTCTTGGTTGATTTTTAACGTATCTAGATATTCTTGTGTGAGAACGGCTTTTGTGTATTGTAGTTTTGCCATAACTTTGCTCCTTTGTTTGCTTGCTTCGTTTAAGAAATTGACATTTTAGGAGCTTTAGAATATGGTATAGATATTGTATTATAAAGAAAAAACAAAAAAGATAGCGGATTTTGGAAACCTTTTGAAATCAATGACTTAAGCCTGTTTTTGACTTTTACCGACCATGAGAATCATAATCCATGTGTCGGGGGTTCAAATCCCTCCTCCACTACCACTTAATAAACAAACATCCTTCAGGATGTTTTTTTTCATTTAAAGCCCCAACCAGAAAACATCTTGCCATATTTAAAACAATCCGTTAATTTCTTTTTGAAGAAAGGCAAAACATCATGAATAAAATTGCACTTTGGTGCCGAGATCTTGATCACCTCATTGGGAATCAAAACGCATTACCTTGGCATCTCCCCGAAGATCTAAAACGATTTAAAAAAATCACATTGAATCAAACCCTCATCATGGGGAAAAAAACCTATGAAAGCCTCCCAAACAGAACACTCCCAAAGCGCAAACTAATCATCCTAACCCAAGATCCTAATTATGCTGTTTCTGATTCAGAAAATCACAGCACTGCCTATATTAAAAATAATAAAATTCACCTCCATACAGAAAAAGAAAAAGCATCTCTGGATAACGATCTCTACATCATCGGTGGTGCGGAAATTTACAAACTTTTTATGACAACACCTGAACTACAGCCGGAATATATCATCGAAACAATCTATAACACCCATCATCCAAAGCATACAATCAGCGGCATTTTCCTGAACCCAGAAATCCAAAAAAACCTAGATAAAAATTACACCCAACAACTGATTTCCAGAACGAAAGAACCGGCACTCAATGTCCTTTTATGGACACACAAAAATGCCCCAGAAAACAAGGACCTCCTCAAAAAAATAAAAGGTATTTCCAATGAATAATGCAGATAAACAATATTTAGACTTTTGCCAAAAAATTATGAAAGAAGGTACGGATAAACAAAACAGAACCGGCATCGCCACACGCAGTTTATTCGGAGGTCAATTACGCTTTAATCTGGAAGAAGGATTCCCGGCATTAACCACAAAAAAACTGGCTTTTAAATCCGTCCGATCTGAATTACTTTGGTTTTTAGAAGGCAGTGGAGACGAACGCAGATTGGCCGAAATTCATTATGGAAAACCCCGCAATGAACTCACCGAAAAAAGAACAATCTGGACGGAAAACGCCACAGCCGATTATTGGCAACCCAAAGCAAAATTTCCCGGAGACCTCGGTCGCGTCTACGGCGTCCAATGGCGCAACTGGCGTGGCATTGATCAAATCAAAAATATCATTGATACATTAAAAAATAATCCAAACGACCGGCGGATTATTTTAACGGCATGGAATGTAGATGAACTCTCCGACATGGCTTTGCCACCTTGCCATTGTTTTGCCCAATTTTATGTAACAAATGGAAAACTATCTTGCATGCTGTATCAACGGAGCTGTGATATGTTTCTTGGCGTCCCATTTAATATTGCCTCTTATGCGTTGCTCACACATATGCTCGCGCAAGTAACGGGCCTGAAAGTTGGGGAATTTATCCATACCCTGGGTGACGCGCATATATATCACAACCACTTGGACCAGATGAAAACCCAAATAGAAAGAGAACCTTTTCCACTACCAAAACTCAAACTAAACCCAACGGTTAAAAACATCCACGACTTTAAAATGGAGGATATAGAGCTGGAAAACTACCAATCGCACGCCAGCATCAAAGCCGACATGGCGGTATAAAAAACTTGCTTAAAACAAAAATATCTTAAAAGGCGATGCTTCTGCTGACACACAGATCACGCAGTAAACGAAATAAATAGACCCAAAAGACGCCTTTTTTTGCAGATAGAATTAATTTCCAAGAATATACGGAATTTACATATAAAAAAAACCTCCCAGTGGGAGGTTATTTTTATTAAAGTGTAAATGAAATATAATGTATCAAGGTTGTCTAATAAGCTGGCAGCGACCTACTCTCCCGTGTCTTAAGACAAAGTACCATCGGCGCAGAGAAGTTTCACGTTCCGGTTCGGAATGGAGCGGGGTGTTGCATTCTCGCTATAACCACCAGCCAATTAGAAAACCTAAATACATGTGGAAAACTCTGATCTTTTTAATATGATTCTAATTATTAAAACGCAAAAATCAAAAGTCAATGAGGCGATTAGTACAGGTTAGCTACACACGTTACCGTGCTTCCACACCCTGCCTATCAAAGTGGTAGTCTACCACAGCCTTCATAGGGAAATCTAGTTTTGAGGGAGGCTTCCCGCTTAGATGCTTTCAGCGGTTATCCCGTCCATACATAGCTACTCTGCGATGCCACTGGCGTGACAACAGATACACCAGAGGTATGTCCATTCCGGTCCTCTCGTACTAAGAACAGCTCCTCTCAAATTTCCTTACACCCACAGCAGATAGCGACCGA
>JAFGVS010000013.1 GCA_016937865.1 Alphaproteobacteria bacterium | reverse complement strand
AGATTTGCCGGTTTCTCAAATTGTTATCTTGGCCCACGGCCGTATACAAGAGATTGACTCTAAAATTAAAGAGCTCCCTAGGTTAACGGGATGTCTCAAATTTCTGGAACAACAAAAGCAAAAAAAACGTTAAGGAGCAACAAAATGACACACAAAGATTCACACCGTGATGATTCCGCTGCGATTTTGAAATCCTTTGAATCCTTGTCTGCTCTGGATGAAGAGGCCGCAAGTGTGGTTTGGTTTTTTTCCACGGATGAAGACATTGCGGAATATTTAAATTTGGTTAGAGTACAAAGAGATCGTATTGTCGGCTCCAAGGATGAATCTCTTTCTAAAATGGAGTTTCCTGCGCCTGAAGAATTCCCTCGTTTATCGCAATCTCTTATATTGCTTGCCGAACAAAATATGCAGAAATAATTTTTTTACACCGTGTCTTTGCTTTAAATATCAACAGATCCTAAATAAGTTGATTTTTTTAAATAATCCATTATAATCCCCCCTTGTTAAAACCAAAAAAACCTAAAAGGATAAAACATGAGCAAAGATTGCAAAAGCGGCGCTTGTAAAGATAAATTAAGCAGCATGATTGATTTGTTGGCTGAAAAAATAAATCAACATGGCTTGACTGAACTAAAATTTGAAAACGAAGACCTGTCTTTGAAACTTTCTAAACAACAAACGGTTGTTTCTGCTGTGGCTACTCCTGTTGCAACAGGTTCTACCCCAACATCTGCCTCCTCTGCTGGGCATACCGAAAAATCACCGATGGTTGGTGTTGTTTATTTTGCGCCAGAACCAGGTGCCAATCCTTATATCACGGTTGGATCAACTGTTAAAAAAGGCGATACTATCTGTCTTATCGAAGCGATGAAAACATTTAACCCGGTTAAAGCGACTAAAGATGGAACTGTTAAAGATATTTTGGTGAAATCTGAAGATGCGGTAGAATACGACACCCCATTAGTTGTTATCGGTTAATATGTCGGAAATTAATCTTATGGGGGATCTATTGTCGTTTCGCGAACATCATTCGACGTACCATATGTACGTCTTCGTTCTAAAACGACAATAGATCCCCCATAACACCACTACGTTTTAATTTCGTTATTTTGCATGACCGGGATTTTCTATAGAGTCTTGTCATCCTGAGCGAAGTAGAAGGATCCAGATAAAAGGAAAAAATATGGCGATAAATAAAATTTTAATTGCGAATCGTGGTGAAATCGCGGTTCGTGTGATGAAAGCATGTCGAGAGCTCGGTATCAAAACCGTTGCTGTTTATTCTACCATGGATAAAGATTCTCTTCATGTGAAACTGGCGGATCAAGCCATTTGTATTGGGCCTGCGCCTTCTGCGAAATCTTATTTGAATACCACCGCGATTATGACCGCCGCCTTAATGACTGGCGCGGACGCGATTCACCCTGGGTATGGATTCCTTTCTGAAAACGCCAACTTTGTCGAAATGATTGAAGATCATGGCTTAAAATTTATTGGGCCTTCTTCAAAACTCATCCGGAAAATGGGTGATAAAGTTGAAGCAAAGCTTACCGCGATCAGCGTTGGTATTCCAACCGTTCCAGGATCAAAGGGCGCTGTTGAAAGTGTTCAAGAAGCCAAAGAACTGGCCGAAAAAATTGGTTTTCCGGTTGTCATTAAGGCTGCCTCTGGTGGCGGTGGACGTGGAATCAATCGTGTGAACTCTATGGATGAAATGGAAGCCGCGTTTGTGTCTTCCCGTTTGGAAGCCAAGAGCTATTTTGCCGACCCAACCGTTTATATGGAAAAATTCTTAACGAATCCAAAACATATTGAAATCCAAGTTTTAGGCGATGAGCACGGAAACGCCGTTGCGCTCGGGGCGCGTGATTGCTCTGTTCAACGCAACAATCAAAAAATTATTGAAGAATGTGACGCGGCGATTTTAACGCCAGAAGTTCGTAAACATATTTTAAATGTCGCGCAACAAGCTACGGCAAAGATTGGTTATTCCAACGCGGGAACGATTGAATTCCTGTATGAGAACGGCGAATTTTACTTCATGGAAATGAATACACGTTTGCAGGTTGAACATCCCGTTACCGAAGAAGTTTATGGTGTGGATTTGGTTAAAGAACAAATCCGTGTCGCCAATGGTGAAAAACTGGGCTATACGCAAGCCGATGTGAAAGCCAATGGTGCCGCGATCGAATGTCGTATCAATGCCGAAGACCCAAAAACATTTGTTCCAAATGCCGGCTTAGTGACGGATTTTGTTGTGCCGAGTGGCCCAGGGATCCGCGTTGATTCATTTTTATATGATGGCTATAAAGTGCCACCAACCTATGACAGCATGATTGCGAAATTGATTGTCCATGGGAAAGATCGTGCGGACGCCATTTCGAAAGCAAAAAAAGCTTTAGATGGCTTGGAAGTTAAAGGCATCAAAACAAATATTCCTTTACACAAAGCAATCTTAAATGATCCTGAGTTTGTTGAGGGTAAGTTTACGATTAACTGGTTGAGTGGCTTCCTTAAGACTTTTGGAAATTAATTCTACGGATGTTAGGTAAAAACAGAGCGGGGTTATTCCCGCTCTTTTGTATCTCAATAGATTATTCCCCACTCAGGATGTCTTGGATTTTTTTGGTTTTATCCTTGCCCATGGGTGTAGTGTTTTCAGAGATGTAGTCTCCGAGGTTTTTTAAGAATGGGGTTTTGGCTTGTTTTGTTGCATTGACCACTGTGACGCTTTCGCGGCGCCATTTCGATTTCACGTCATCCAGGTTTTCAATCTTTCCTTTGGACATGCAGACCACTGCCTCGACGCTTTCGTTTTCCAGCACCTCAATTAAATCTTTCTTTAACTGACGACGCGCGGCGATCACGCCTTGAACCGGGGATTCGTCTGCGCCCATTTGATTTGTCCACATCGCGGGCATACCATCCAGGCTGGTTTCATCCGCAACCCAATTATAATCTTGGTTTAAAACGTTTCCAACAATAATCCGATGTTGACCCAGCGCCAAGAAAGAGACCTGTTTATCCCCAACTGTTGGATTTTGAATCACATCATAGCCTTTTTCTTTGAATTTTTGGAGGACGGCGGGATCAAGAGGCTTTGATTCTGGTTTTGGTTTTTTAGGTTTTTCCTCTGATTTTTCTGCCGGCTTTTCCACATGTTTTTCCGGTCTTTTTTCAACCGCTTTGTTCTTTTCGGCTTTTTCCTGGTGGGCTTTTTCCTGGTGGGCTTTTTCTTGATGTTTTTCTAGGCGGGATAAAATATCATCTATTTTAGAATCTCCCCCTTCTTTTTTATCTTTCACGGCATGGGTATGATGTGTTGCTTCGTGATGACGTTCGGCAACAGGCTCTGTCCCAACAGGCAATTCTTCTTTCGGCGATTCTTTAGGTTGGCCATAGGCTTCGGCCTTTGATTCTCTTCGTGCCAAGAAAATTTCTTGTGGTAGATTTCCGTTTGGCTGTATTTCTAGGGCTTCGCGGGCTTTTTGTTCTTTATTCTCTTCACGCTTTTCTTTTGCTTTTTTCATCACTTGTGGGATTTTATGCACCGGCATTAAGGTCTTTAAGAAAACTAAAAAAGCCTCTCCGATTTTTGCAAATAGATTTTTACGGAGCACAATGGCATAAAAAGCCGCGAACATTGGCACAATACTCAATATGAAAAGCGCGAAGGCCCATTCTTCGATCGTATTGATGACCCATCCTCTTTTCCAAGCCCACCAGACTTTTCCCCAATGGGCGCCATTCATTACATCAAAATTCCAACGATATTTTCCGATGATTTGATAGATATGCAAAAAAACGACGAGGGACAATAAACCCACCATCGATCCTTTTGCAAAATCCCATAGTTTTTTGTGCATTTAAATTCTTTTTTTATCTGATAACTATTCTGTTGTTTTTTTATCCTTTTACTTCTACTCTTTTTTCATGCAAAAAGCAATACGTCTCTTTTATTTTCTCCTTCTCTTTGGTTTAGGTGGTTTGTCTACCCTCGGGTTTGCGCCCCATTATTTTGTTGGCGCAGCCCTCCTTTCATGGTTAGGTCTTGTTTTAGCCTTGCATGATGCCTCTACTCCCCAAAAAGCCTTTTATCGTGGATATGCTTATGGTGCGGGTTATTTTGTTTTTGGATTATCCTGGATTACAAATGCCCTAACAGTTGATGCCTATACAGCGACGCATTTTGCTTGGTTGATCCCTTTTGTTTATTTGGGGTGTGCTTTTTTTATGGGATTGTTTTTTGCCATCCCTTCCTACCTGCACAAGCACTATCCTCTTTATCAAAAACACCTTTGGTCCTTTGTTGCTTATTTCTTTTTGTTTGAATGGTTGCGTGGGTGGATCCTAACCGGTTTTCCCTGGAACTTGCTCGGCGCGATTTGGGTGGATACGCCAGCCGTCTTACAGAGCGTTTCTTTGTTTGGTGTGTTGGGTTTGTCTTTGATGACGTATCTTTTAATTGCCGGCTTATATGCCCTTCTTTTCACCAAAAAATACCGTTTTATTTCTGGGCTGATCCTTTTGGCTTGGTGTGGGCTTTTCCTTTATGGTACCCAGCGTTTAAAGATACCAACACCGATGACGGCGGTTCGTTTGAAATTAATCCAACCTGGACTACCCCAAGGTCTAAAATGGTCCAGAGCCCAACTTGAAGAGAATTTCTATCTCCATTTAGATCTTTCTAAACAAGGAAAGCCGGCGGATTTAATTGTTTGGCCTGAAAGTGCCGTGGCTTTTGATATTGCCCACAATGATTATTACCGCGCCCAAATTCAAGCCATCTTGGAACCGACACAACGTCTTTTAACAGGCTTTATTTATCGTGGAGAAAATGTGCATAATTCGCTTGGTGTTTTTTCTAAAGATGGTTTAGAACAAGTTTATCACAAACATCATTTGGTGCCGTTTGGCGAATATATTCCGTTGGCGGATATTTTACCTTTGGAAACCATTGCCCGTGGTGTTGGTGGGTTAACCCCTGGGGAAAGCGATCGCATTTTGTCGCCTTTTCCATATCCGCCGTTGGCGCCAGCCATTTGTTATGAAAGTATTTTTAGTGGCGCGATTGTTCAAAGCGATATTCGTCCGGATTGGATTTTAATTGTGACCAATGATGCTTGGTTTGGCTTATCGCGTGGTCCGTATCAACATTTAGCTGAAGCTCAATTGCGTGCTGTCGAAGAAGGATTGCCAGTGGTACGTGTTGCCTATAATGGGATCACCGCGGTTATTAATCCGTTGGGGCAAATTCTTATTTCCGCCCCTCTTCAAACACGGGTTGTGATTGATACGTTTTTACCTGCGCCTTTTGCCCGAACACTTTTTTCCTTGCTTTAACGTTTCTGACTTGCCATGCTTTAAGTGTCTAAACGAAAGGAGACACTTATGAAAAAAATTTCTCTAATTGCTTTATCTGCAATTACACTTGGTTTTACTACTCCTGCAACTGCTGGATTTTACGGCGGTCTTGGGATTGCAACGGCCATTGACTCTGCTGTTGATACCGCTGGCGTTGATGCAAAAACAAGCGAAGGAAACGGTTACTCTGTTGCTGTTGGATATGAAGTTCCTTTATTGCCACTTCGCGTTGAAATCGAAAGTTTTGCGCTTTCTAATGCCGATTTGACACAAGGCACAACGAATGTTGGTAATCGCTCTACTGATGGATTAATGGTTAATGCTTATGCTGGATTACCTATTCCACTTGTTCAACCTTATATTGGCGTTGGAACTGGTATGGCAAAAACACTTTCACCAACATATCACACGGCGTACCAAGGTATGGTTGGCGTTGAGGTTTCTTTACCTGTTCTTCCAATCGCCGTTGGTGTTGAATACCGTTATTTTGAAATGGATGAAGGCAATTCAGATGTTACAAACCAATCTGTTTTAGCCAAGCTTCGTGTTCAATTCTAAGAATCGGATCCATCTATTTAAAAACGGGCGAAAGCCCGTTTTTTTATTGGACTTTTTTTCTAAACCAACCTACTCTCTTTTGTATTATGACCCCGATGATGCAACAATATTTTTCGATCAAAGCCGATTATCCTGATACACTTTTGTTTTATCGTATGGGGGATTTTTATGAGATGTTTTTTGACGATGCTGTTACGGCGTCCAGAGTCCTTGAAATTGCCTTAACCCATCGTGGTAAAGATTCAGACGACAATCCTATCCCTATGGCCGGCGTGCCGTATCACAGCTATGAACCTTATTTGCAAAAATTGATCAAGGCGGGATTTCGTGTTGGGATTGCCGAGCAAATGGAAAATCCTGAAGATGCTAAAAAACGGGGTTACAAATCCGTCGTTAAACGCGAGGTCACCCGCGTGGTTACGCCGGGAACCCTGTCCGAAGAAAATCTTTTAGATCATGCCGATCACAACTTTTTAATGGCTTGTTTTCGCGATCAGAGCAAAACCATCTTTTCGTGGGCAGACCTCTCTACCGGACATTTTTTCTGTGAAACCAGTTCCGATTCTATTGCCGATATTTTAGATCGTGTTCAACCTCGTGAGGTTTTAATTTCAGAAGAAGACTCTTCTTTTACGGCCCTTCAAAAACATTTTTCAGGTCTTTGTTTTACACCCTTACCCCGATCTCGCTTTCTATCAAGCTCTTTAATTGATCGCCTGAAATCTGCTTTTATCATTACAGACACCCACTCTTTTGGCGAGTTTAGTGATACGGAGTTAAAACTGGCCGGGTTGATTGCCGATTATATTTTACTGACAGCAAAAGCGCCCACCCTGTCTTTCCAGAAACTTACCCGCATCACGCCAGATGCCCACCTGTTGATCGATGGCACAACGCGCCGAAGTTTGGAATTAACGCAATCCCAAACAGGCGATAAAAACACGACATTGTTTCATGTGATTAACCGCACCCAAACAGCGGGTGGAAAACGGCTTTTGAAGCGTTTCTTTGATTCCCCTTTAACAGATATTACGACCTTAAACCAACGCTTAGACTTGGTTCAATTTTTTGCCGAAAATGATACATTATCCCAAACCTTAAAAAAGGTGTTTTGTACTTTACCCGATTTGGAGCGTATCTTATCCCGTGTGATTTTAGATCGCGCGAACCCGCGGGATTTGGGGCAAATAAAGTCTGTTTTGGCTGTTTTGCCAAAATTGAGTAATTTATTGAAAGGATCTGTCTTTGATTTTTCCGGCCTTTCTGAACAATTGGGCACGCTGTATTCTACCTTGATGAAGGCTTTAAAAGAGGAACTTCCTTTTCTTGCCCGACAGGGTCATTTCATTCAAGATGGTTATCATCCACCGTTAGATCAATTCCGAATGCTCGCGGAAAATGGGGCTTCTATCATTGACCAATTAAAGCATAAATATGCACAAGCTTCTGGGGTTTCCAACCTGAAGATTAAGCATAATAATGTGATTGGGTATTATATTGAGGTCTCCGCCAAGAATGCAGACTATTTCCTTAATCCCACACATGGATTCATTCATCGTCAAACCATGGCGGGGGCAGTGCGGTTTACGACGCAAGAATTAACCGACACCGAATATAAATTAAAAGGCGCACAAGATAAGGCGCTCGGTTTAGAAGTTCAGCTTTTTGAACAACTCTGTGACACGGTAAAAAAATCGTTATCGGCTCTCCACGACCTGGCGGAAAGATTGTCCGAAACTGACGTTTTTTCTGCACTTGCCCGCTTGGCTTTAGAACACAATTACACACGTCCCGTTTTAACAACAGGCTTAGCGTTTGAAATTAAAGACGGACGCCATCCCGTTGTCGAGGCTTTTATTGATACCGGCACTTTTATTGCCAATGATTGCGTGTTGGAAAATAAAGACAGAGACACAACACGACTCTGGTTAATTACTGGCCCGAATATGGCCGGGAAATCCACTTTCCTGCGTCAAAATGCTTTGATTGCTTTTATGGCGCAAATCGGTTCTTTTGTTCCGGCGACCTCGGCAACCCTTGGTATCGTGGATAAAATATTCTCCCGCGTTGGGGCGTCCGACAATCTGTCCAAGGGGCAATCCACCTTTATGACCGAAATGATTGAAACGGCAACCATTTTGAACCAAGCGACGCCTAAATCACTTGTGATCCTGGATGAAATAGGGCGGGGGACCGCAACGTTCGATGGGCTATCTTTGGCATGGGCGGTTGTGGAATATTTACACAATACCAACCAATCCCGCGGGTTGTTTGCGACACATTATCATGAGCTGACCACGCTTTCTGATGACCTTGCTTCTTTATCGTGTCATACATCGACCGTTAGAGAATGGAAAGGCGAAATTGTTTTCATGCACAAAATTTCGCCCGGCACCGCCGATAAGTCTTATGGTATTCATGTGGCGAAATTGGCCGGATTGCCGACGTCGGTTTTATCCCGCGCGAAAAAGGTTTTATCTGGATTGGAAAGTCAGGACCGTGGACATCCGCTCGATTTACAAAATGATTTATTTGCCCGTGCGGCGGTCGAAGAGCATATCTCTATAGATCCACGTTTGGAAAAATTAGCTGAAATTGATCCCGATGCACTATCCCCGAAAGAGGCGCTTGAAGTTTTATATGATTTGAAGAAATAGTTTCTGACTATACATAATAAATTTTCACATGAAAACTTATTATGTATAGTCAGAAGTCTTTTGAATTGTTTTTAAGCCTATCAACCTGTCTATTTTCTTTTCTTTAAATAACCATTGATTTTTCAGTCCTTTTTCTTTAGAAATAGAAGGATCTAAACACCAAGGAATATGATAATGAAATTACCTGAACTCGACAAAATGCCTGACACCCAAACCCTTGAAACATCTGTTCAAGATTTTTGGGATTCTAATGATTTTTATAAATGCAATCCTCAGTCGGACAAGGATCCGTTTTGTATCATGATTCCGCCTCCAAATGTGACTGGGGTTTTGCATGCAGGGCATGCTTTGAATAACTCTTTAATTGATTTTGTCGTCCGTTATCAGCGAATGAAAGGGAAGGATGTTCTTTGGCAACCCGGCACAGATCATGCCGGTATTGCGACGCAGCGCCAGGTCGAAAAGAATCTAGAAAAACAAAAAATCCGCAAGACTGATTTAGGTCGCGAAGCATTTATTAAGAAAGTTTGGGAGTGGAAAGAAAAATCAGGCGGTCAAATTATCAAACAGCTTAAGCGCTTAGGAGCTTCTTGTGATTGGTCCCGTGAGCGCTTTACGATGGATAAAGATTTATCTGATGCTGTTCGCAAAGTTTTTGTAAAAATGTACAAAGATGGTTTGATTTATAAAGGCACCCGTATGGTAAATTGGTGTCCAAAACAAAATACTGCCGTTTCGGATTTAGAAGTCGAGAATCAACAAATGAACGGTAAATTCTGGCATATTAAATATCCTTTAGAAGACGGATCTGGATATATCAGTATTGCTACCACGCGTCCTGAAACAACCATGGGAGATGGGGCGGTTGCGGTTCATCCCAGTGATGAACGATACAAGCACCTTATTGGGAAAAATTGCGTCCTTCCTCTTTTGGGTCGATTGCTTCCCATTATTGCCGATGAGCATCCGGATCCAGAAAAAGGATCTGGGGCCGTTAAAATTACAGGTGCCCATGATTTCGATGATTATGAAGTTGCGAAACGTCATAATATTCCCTTAATTCAAATTATGGACTTTCAAGCAAAGATGAATGAAAATGTGCCCGAAAAATACCGGGGTTTAAGCCGTTATGATGCTCGCAAACTAATTGTCGAAGATTTGGAAAAAGAAGGGCTTTTAGAAAAAGTTGAAGATATTCAACATATCGTTCCCCACAGCGAACGTGGAAAAGTTCCGGTTGAACCTATGATTTCAGATCAATGGTATGTAAAAATTCAACCTCTCGCCGATGAGGCCAAAAGAGTGGTTGAAAACGGTGATATCAAATTTGTACCCGAACATCGCAAGAATCTCTATTTTTCATGGATGGATAATATTCGGGATTGGTGCATTTCACGTCAACTTTGGTGGGGACATCAAATCCCGGCGTGGTATGCCGAAGACGGGACTGTTTTTGTGGAAGAAACAGAAGAGGAAGCTTTTGCTGCCGCCGAAAGACATTTTGGAAAACCCGTTACCCTTGTTCAAGATGAGGATGTTTTAGATACATGGTTCTCTTCTATGCTTTGGCCGTTTTCCACACTTGGTTGGCCGCACGAAACAATTGAAATGAAGAAATATTATCCAAATGATCTTTTGGTTACTGGATTTGATATTATCTTTTTCTGGGTTGCCCGTATGATTATGGCAGGCACATATTTAACAAAACAAGTTCCTTTTAAAACCGTTCACCTACATGGATTGGTTCGAGATAGTAAGGGACAAAAATTTTCTAAATCTAAGGGAAATGGTGTTGACCCCATGGAACCTGTTGGAAAATTTGGAGCAGACGCCTTGCGTCATTGGGCCGCAGGGGCTTCTTTTGGTGTGGATCATCGTTATGATGAACGCGATATAAAGGTTGGCCGTAAATTGGTTGTTAAATTATGGAATGCCTCACGCATGGTTTTGATGAACCTAACCGATTTTGATTCTGAATCTGCACGCCCCGAAAAAATGCCCATTGAAGATCAATGGATTTTAAGCGAGCTTTCTAACTGTATTGCGGACGTTGATACCAAGATGGAAAAATACGACACGTTTGCAACACGTGAAATCCTCGACAAATTCTTTTGGCATAGTTTCTGTGATCGCTATTTGGAGATGATCAAAGAGCGTTTTTGGAATGATGAACTTTATGATGTGGAAAACAAGCTTTCGGCTCAATGGACTCTGTGGCATGTTTTGCGCGCCATTTTGGGTCTTTACGCCCCGTTTATCCCTTTTGTAACCGAAGAGCTGTATCAACGAATCTACAAACCTTTTGAAGGCAAAGAGTCCCTTCATATTACAGCTTTCCCGGAAGCCAACGCAGAATGGTCAAAACCGGTCGATATCATGGAAACCTTTTTGGAACTGCTTGATCTAATCCGTAAAGAACGGACGGATCAAAAAGTGGCAAATAGTGTGAAATTGACCTCTGTTTGTGTTGAAGCCTCAAAAGACTTGATTGAAACACTTAAACCGCATACCTTATCTTTATGTTCAATCCTAAGAACGACGGATTTAACTTTTGCCACATCCGATCGTTTAAGTGTAACTTTTGAGGTTCAAAATGATTCTTAGAAACGGCTTTTGCGTCTTTTTCATACTTTTATCTCTACCTGCTTTTGGGCAAGGTTTTTTGGACAACTTTTATCCCACTAAAGAAGAATCGGACACAAAGGCTGCTCCTTTTGGGCTAGATGCTGCGCCTATTGTGCAGGCCTTTGATATTGCCGGCGTTTCTTTAGAGGCAACATACCCTTATTTAAAAAGCCAGATTTTCCCTAAAAGTGGATACACAATTATTGAAACAGAGAACAAAATTCCAATACTATATCGCTATAATTACAACTATAGCTGTCGTCAAAAGGGCGCAAAAACACCCGATGCGATTGATGGATGTATTATTGGTATGGCACAAAAGGCCCAAATGGAATATATTGAGCGGATCAAATTAAAGCGTTTTAAGACTGGCGAAGAGATTGAAATCTGGTTTACATCTCCTTTGACCGATCATCTTGTTTATAAAGTGATTTACCGAAATGATGTGGATGAGGTTGAGGGCCTGGGCCCAGCATACCATTATCAACAAAATGAAAAACGACGCCAATTTTGGAATGATGTTATTTTTAAATATAAACGCCCCAATATTCCAGATGAAGCTATATGGGGAGATCCAACAGATTCTAAAAAGCCGTTTTTACAGGCCTATTATGGCAAGTTGAAATTAGAATACCCCGCCTTGTATGAAAAAGACAAAGCGACAATTGCCACCACGGCAGAAGAAAGATTCCAATCTAAAGAATATAAGTTTTAATATCTTGACTCTTTGGGCATTCTTTTTTAAGCTGTCCGATGCTTTGTTCAAACGAAACTTTTTATCATTTGGACATCTATGGCGGGTGTAGCTCAGTTGGTTAGAGCGCTGGTTTGTGGTACCGGAGGCCGCGGATTCGAGTTCCGTCACTCGCCCCATTAATTCCTAAACTCTTTCTTTCGAAAGAGTTTTCTTTTTTTATTTCTTGTCTTCTCGCCCCTTCTTATTTAGACTTCCTTTATCATAATCAAAAGGGATGAAATGTATCTTAAAACCTTCCAAGAATTTTTTACCGGCGACAATCTCTTTATTCAAATTCAATTAACCGGCCCTGTAAAAGGATACGCGTATCGTAGAGCAGAATTAAGGCCTTTTGAGGCCAAAGAGACTCAGGCCTATCAAATGACTCTGTACGACTCTAAAAAAGCCTACCACACCAATCTATCTTTAAACGAGGCTGAAAAGACCTTTCGTGATTTATTTGAAAAGAGTTTTACTAATGCCATGGTTTTCACCACAGAAGCCGATTTTCATTATAGCAAAGTTGGTAAAAAAATTCGCCGAAAGCAACTCCCTACCTCTAAACAGCCTTGTTGTGATGGACATAATAAGGTCAAAAACACCGTTTTTAATACCGGAACACATTATCCTTTTCTGTCTGAGCTCGGCATTACCAATACAGATGGCATGCCACACAAAGGGTGGGGTGATAAATTTATTCAGATTAATAAGTTTTTGGAGATATTTAAAGCCTCTGATCCGAAAACGGAAAATATGTCCGTTGTGGACATGGGGTGTGGGAAAGCTTATCTAACTTTTGCGTTATATCATTATTTGGCTGTCATGGAAAAACGTATGGTTAAAATCATTGGAGTCGACAATAACAAAGATTTAATGATTCAATGCAATGCTTTAGCACAAAAACTGGGATATACGCATCTTCATTTTGTCGAAAGCGCCATTGAGGCTTATCAAATCGACAATATTGATGTTGTGATTAGTTTGCATGCGTGTAATACCGCGACGGATGACACGCTCGTCAAAGCGATCAACGCAAAAGCAAAATTGATTTTATCTGCGCCGTGTTGCCAACAAGAGTTTTATCCAAAGATAAAATCTCAACCCTTAAACCAAATGTTACATTATGGATTGGTTAAAGAGCGTGTTGCGGCGTTAGCCACGGATACGTATCGATGCCTTACTTTAAATACCCAAGGCTACAAAACCCAAATGATTGAGTTCGTGGACCATGGGCATACGTTGAAGAATATTCTTTTAAAAGCCGTTTTTACGGGTAAAAAAACAAATCAATCCGAACGCGAAGCCTTTAAAACCTTCTGGGGATTAAATGATTTGTATTTAGATAAGAAGTTAGGAGACTAATATGACAGATGCTTTATCTTTACCAGAAAACATTACTTTAAGAGACTCTCAAGATTATATTCATCGGATTTGTAAATCTCGCGCCTTTAATGTAAGTGATCCAATCTTAGAAATGCTGTTCTTGACAGAAGAGATTGGTGAATTAGCACGGGTTATTCGGCGGACAGATCCACGCGGACATGCCGATGCACATAAAAAGAAGACCTAGATATTGCTGGAGAACTTGTAGACTGTTTTATGTTTTTACTTAATATTGCGAACATGTACAATATCGATTTAGAGCAAGCGTTTCGTGAAAAAGAAGAAAGAAACAAGAAACGTGTTTGGAAGAAAAATTAAATTCCCCGACTATACATAATAAATTTTCGTGTGAAAATTTATTATGTATAGTCGACATACTTTTTCTTTATTTTTTATATTGATGTTTTTTTTCATAGATTCTCTTAAACGCCGTTTTTATGTTCTTTCAAAAAATCTATCCAGCATGTTTCGATCGAGTTTGATAACACTTGGTCGGCCATGGTTGCATTGCATTGCACGCGGTGTTTCTTCGATTTGTTTTAAAAGAGCGTTCATTTCAGGAATAGACAGGCTTTGGCCTGCGCGGATAGAGCCATGACAAGCGATCGTTCCTCTGATTCTATGAATAAGGTCTTTATGGGCGTTGGAGGATCCTTTTTCGTCCATTTCAGCCGTAATTTTTTGAAACAACTCAATAGGGGGGATATATTTTAAAAAGGCGGGGATTTCTTTAATCGCGATAGATGTTTCGTCTATCTTTTCAATAACAAATCCGCTTTCCTTAAATGATTGTATTTCTACAATCAGTTTTTCCACAATATCAGGTTCCGTGATAAAAACCTCCGGCATCAACAAGGGTTGCCGGACGATCTCTTTGGTTTGTAGCTTTTCTAAAACAATACGTTCGTGCGCCGCGTGTTGATCTGTTAAAAACCATCCGTCTTGGCTTTGAGATATAATATATGCATTATACAGCTGGAACCGGGCTTCGCCAAACATTGATACGGGATTGTCTGTATGCAAAATAATATCTTCATCTTTTATTTGGGAAGAATGTGTGTGTGTCCCCGACGGGGCGAACGGCATAGGTCTTTGAAATTCAAAAGCATGTTCTTTTAGGCTCTGGACTCCCGGATTCGCCGTTTTTAGTGTTGAGATATCTTGTCTTTCAAGACTCGTTTTTCCGAGTTCTTTCTTAATGCTTCCAACGACAATTTCACGCAAGGCCTGTGGGTTTCGAAACCGCACCTCTGTCTTGGCCGGATGCACATTTACATCAATTTCATTTTCAGGAACTTTGATTTTAAGAACCACCACCGGATACCGATCGTATGGCATCACGTCATAATAAGCTTGTCGGATATATGAAAAGAGAACTTTGTCCTTTAGAAATCGTCCATTTACGAACAAGTGGAGCTCTTTAGAATTATGTTTGTAGTAGGTTGGTTTTCCAACAAGGCCTTCTATCGCGTAATCGTCTCTGTCGTTAAAAACCGACAAGCTGTTTTCAATAAAATCGGCGCCGATAATTTTTCCTGCCCGCTTTTCAAGAGTTGTTGGATCATAGCTGATTTTATTGATTTGAAACGATACGCCTGGATTACCGATGGCAAAGCGTTTTATAATCTCATTTATCGCCCCTTGCTCTGCGCGTGTGGAGCGCAAAAACTTCAATCGGGCCGGGATTGCATAAAACAAATCAGAGACCTCAATGGTTGCTCCTTGTGTACGCGCGATGGGTTTTATTTCCAGAATCTTCCCGCTGGCGACCGTCATTTGCCAGCCTTCAGGCCCATTGGATGTTGTTATCTTTAAACGGGACGCCGCTGCGATTGAAGCCAACGCTTCCCCGCGAAACCCAAAAGAGCAAATATTAAATAAATCTTCGTCCGGAATTTTGGAGGTTGCATGACGCAGAATTGATTTTTCCAAATCTTCTTTTGTCATTCCAGATCCGTTGTCTGTAATAACGAGTTTGTTCTTGCCGCCCTCCTCGGTTTCAATCTGTATTTTGGTTGCCCCCGCATCAAGCGCGTTTTCGATTAATTCTTTTAAAATCGTTGCGGGACGGTCTGCGACCTCCCCGGCACAAATTTGATTAATCAAATGGTCTGGCAGGACACGGATGCTCATAGACCAAGTCTCTTAATTAAGGCGTTAGTGGACGGATTCGCCGTTTTTTTGGCTTGCAAAATGGTTTGCGCTACGTCTTTTCCAGCCAGCGCACCAAAGTCATCAAATGAATTTATGTCCCATAGGAATCCACAACAGATCGCTTTGTATTCTAATAACGCCAACATGCCTCCAATGGCTTCTGGAGAATTCCCTTTTAGGATTAAAGCTATGGAGGGCTGATTGCCAGAACATACTTCGGCCGCGTTCATGTCTTTTGTCTTTTCTTTCCCGAGTGCCAAGGCCTCCATAAACCCTAATGCGTGTGAATTAATGACACGGTAGAATTCATCTTTGTCTTCTTTGTCTGATTTTCCAACCAGGACGAAAGTCGAAAGCGACTTTTCATCTGATTGTAATAATTTCTGAAACAGATTATGTTCCACTCTTGTTCCATTAACCCCGTATAGAAAAGGCGAGGTTGGCACAGACCCGGGTTTACCATTGCTTTCCATTTCCATCATCTGGGCGACGTAAACAATTCCTTCCATTGTTTTTAAATAAGGAAAGATTCCTTCGGCCGCGGTATTCCAAAAGGATCGATACCAGAAAGACACCATCGCCATTTGAAAGGCGAGGGTGTCTGTGATTTCCGTCTCCTTCATTTCTTTATCTATCACATAGGCGCCATCCATCGTGCGTTTGTATACTTCCCAACCACAAAGTAACGGAATTGTGATTGATGTCGGGCAAAAGGTACCAAAACGTCCCCCAACCCAGCTTTTAAAGGCAAAAATATGTTCTTCCAAAATCCCAAATTGATGGGCATTTTTAACGTTAGCCGTTGCGGCGACCATATGTTGGCGATGCGCCCCTGTTCCCATCGCATCATCCATCCACTCTTTTAGATAGGAGGCGTTTAAAAGTGTTTCACGCGTTCGAAAGCTTTTGGTCGCCACGACAACAAGCGTTGTTTCTGGGTTTAATTTTGTTTTTATTTCCTTTAGAGCGGACATGTCGGTCGATTCGAGAATATAGAGTCCAATTCCTGCTTTTTTATGCTCAGACAAAGCCTGTGTTAAATATTTAACGGAGGTCGACGAGCCACCAATGCCCACATGTATGATATCAAAGAATCGTTTGCCTGTGGCACCGGTTTTTTCGCCGGTATGTACCGCTTCGCAAAAATCTTTCATTTGATTACGTGTTTCGGCGAGTTCTGGCATAACAGGACGGCTATCGAAACGAATGTCTTCCGCGTCTGGTGCGCGCCACGCATAATGCAGTGCCGCTCGGCTTTGAGATGTGTTTACGCGGTCGCCTGCGAACAAGGCCTTGAAATGTTTATTTAGCTCCCGGTCTTCCGCAAATTTTTTGAGCAAATTAACGGCTTTTTCGTCCATATGTGTTTTTGAATAGTCTAAGAAAAAGTGATCATTTTCATGGATATATTTTTCTGCACGTTGCGTGTCTTCCATGAACATATCTTTTAAGGTGTTATCTGATAAAAACACCTGATGTTTCTTTAGATTGGACCAACTCTTTAACTTTGTAATATCTGACATGTGCGTTTCCCTTCTTTGACTCTTAAAAATAGCATATGGGATTTGATTTGCAATGGGATAATCTTTTTATACTTTCTTATTTATACTAAACATGATAGGATACTCACCTATGTATACGGAGAAAAGATGCTTTCTATTTTAAAACTATCCTTTTTTGTTTTTGGGTTTTTCTTTGTTTCATCTCTTGAGGCCGCCACAGGTTCTGGGCATGTGCAGACAGAACTGTCGCAGCCTTTATCTGTTGCCGAAACTCAAACGATTGATTTTGGTACCATTGAGATTGACCCGTCAGCAGGGCCTCAAACTGTTTCTATGAATGCACGGTATGAAGACATTACATGTCCCGCCACCTATGTTTGTCAGGCCTCTGGGACACAAGGTTTAATCACAACATCTGGACTTGATAATCAACTGTTTCATATTAGTCTTTCTGGATCGGTCGCAATCTTAAGTGATGGCCAAGGAAACATACTTACTTTTGACCCTTTTTTCTGGAACGAACTTGAAGAAAAGAATACGTATATTCCATCCGGAAATACGTCTACCTTTGAATGGATCGGTGGCACCCTTAGTTTTACCGGAGATGAACCGGCTGGGACTTATTCTTCTTCCAATGCGGGCGGATCCCCTTATGTTGTGACTGTGAACTATTATTAGTCTTTACCTCTTAGAATCCATTTACCATCCTTTAAAAAAAGACTTGAAAAGATGGAATCCCTTTCTTATAATCGCTCGTGATCCTGGGAGATCGTCTAATGGTAGGACAAAGGTTTTTGGTATCTTGAATTGGGGTTCGAGTCCCTGTCTCCCAGCCAATTTTTTCTGTCCCCATCGTCTAATCGGTTAGGACATCACCCTCTCAAGGTGGAAACACGGGTTCAAGTCCCGTTGGGGATACCACAGAAGCCTCTTTAAAATTAAGTCTACCCTCACACGATAGCCCTCCTTTTTATTTTCCTTGTTTTTTAAATTTTCGATTGTTAATGTCTTGTATAACGTTTGAAAAAGACGTTACTATTCACCTTTAAAAGGAGATCTATCATGAAAAAACTTAATGCACTTACATTGTTGTTACTTGTTATTGGCGGATTAAACTGGGGATTAATTGGTTTACTTGATTTTAACCTTGTGACCTATTTGTTCGGCGGTACTCTTCTGACGAAAATTATTTATATTCTCGTTGGACTTTCTGCTTTGTATCAACTTAAACCTTGTTACGAAAAGTGCACAAACTAGATTAAGAATAGCTTAAGAATGTCGCACCGTGGTGCGACATTCTTTTTCGTACATAGGAATTCTAGATCAAACCTGGAATGCCATTTTTTCTATGACGTCTTTGAAATACGGCAAAATCTTTTCATAGGTTGGTTTTTTGAAATCAATTATTTGGTGAATCACATCATCAATTGACACCCATTTAAACTGATCAAACTCCGGTGGGGTTTCAATATTGAGGTTAATATCTTTGTCTTCGCCTAAAAATTCTAGTAAAAATACTTTATGTTTTTGACCATCAAATCCTCTGAGGCGCCCTCTTTCTTCTGGGTATGTATACAAAAGCCATTCAGGATATGCCGCCCCTATTTTAAGTAGGCTTTCCTTAATCCCTATTTCTTCATATACTTCCTTAAAAACCGTTTTTTCGGGTGTGTCTCCTTTTTTTATCCCCCCTTGTGGGAATTGCCAACTCGTCACGTTTATCCCTTTGGTACGATGACACAACAACACTTTTTTATCTGATCTTCTAAAAATACAGGCCATGGCGCCAGAACGGTATAATAACATTATTTTGTTTTCCTAATCTGGACAGATGGACAATGCTGGGCGATCGGGCATTGATCACATTTTGGTTTTTTTGCCGTGCAGATATAGCGCCCGTGTAGCACCAACCAATCGGACGTGTGTGCATGGAATTGTTTTGGAACGATTGTTGGGAGGAGGGCGGCGACTTTGTCGGCTGTATTGGCAGACGCCGACACTAAATTCAAACGATGGGCGAGACGGTACACATGGGTGTCGACGGCGATATCATGTTCTCCCCAGAGTTCATTCCGTATCACGGATGCTGTTTTATCACCAATCCCACCCAGTGAGGTTAAGGATTTGCGATCCCGTGGCAATTTGCCATCGAATTTATCCACAAGCGTCTGAGACATTTTCAAAATGCTTTTCGTTTTGTTCCGAAATAAACCTATCGTTTTCAAATACGGCTCTAATCCATCATAGCCTAGCTTCAAAACATCTTGTGGTGTTTTGGCGACCTTAAAGAGTGCAGGGGTTGCTTTGTTGACGCCTTTGTCTGTGGATTGTGCCGAGAGGATGACCGCAACCGCAAATGTGAATTCATTGATATAGTCCAGCTCACTTTTGGGGTTAGGATTCCCTTTTTGGAGAGTTTCAAATAAGGCTGTAATGCGTTTTAATTGAGTCATACCAATCCTTTAAGTGTTACGATTTTCCCTTGCGGACTTGTTATGCTCTTATCTATTTTATAGTCAAAAATAACGGCTTTTAACGCTTTTTCGATCTCTTCTTCTGCCGTTTGTCCCTTTAATAAAACCATGGTTGGATTTTTTTTGAAGAACGGCTCAATCCATTCCAGCATGCGATCTAACGGCGCAAACGCCCGTGCTGTGATATATCCATTTTCGGGTAAAACAGCTGGGTCTAATTCTTCGACACGTTCAATCAAGACTTTGGCATCTAAACCTAATTGACGAATGCTCTCTTGTAGAAATATCGCTTTGCGATGATCGCTTTCAACCATTGTGACTTTATATCCTAAAATACTTAAAACAATCCCTGGAAATCCGCCACCGGATCCAAGGTCTAAAACAGGGGTCTGTTTTTCTGGTAAATAGTTTTGCAATTGGACACTGTCTAGGATGTGACGATCCCAAATGTCATTAATCGTGGTTTTTCCAATTAAATTAATTTTCTTTTGCCACTTTAAAACCAACGCTTGAAATGCCAATAGTTTATCTTTATGATTCTGTGAAAGATGAGGAGCTTTTTCCATGCAAAAACTTTATGATATGATTTTCAAGAAAACAACTAAAAAACGCCTGTGGTTATATCCTTTACTGCTTATTCCTGTTTTATTTGCTGTTTCTTATTGGAGTCACCCCCATATATATGAGTCGAAAGAAAAGTCTTTAGTCGACAGTGGTAGCCTGTTAGGCTATGTTTTGGCCGAACGTTATGCACAAGGCACCGGCGATTTCAAAACGGCCTCGTTTTATGCTGAAAAGATGTTGCAGTATCCTTCTGAACAAAATGACGATTTAAATAAAAAGTTTTATTCTTATTTGATTTTGGGTGGTAAATTTAAAAAAGCAGAACTTTTTATCCATGAACATCCTGATCAATTTAAAAAGAATCGCCTGGCGCAATTTTTACTTCTGGCAACCGCTGTTAAAAAAAATGATTACACCGTTGCGAATACAATATTAGAAGCTCTTCAAAAAGGGAACGAAGATCAATTGGCTCTTCCTTTGATTAAAACTTGGGTTCTTGCCGGTGAAGCTAAAAAGGATACGGCGTTTAAGGCCTTGGAGGCCCTTAATAACTCTGAAACAAAAATTTTGTATCAGATGCATCTCTTTTATTTAGCCTTACATTTTAAAGATTTTGACAAAGCCTATAAAGCCCTGTCGTCTTTTAAACCAGATCAATTTCTCAATGCCCGTTTTGTTGGTTGGGCCGCTTCTTTTTTGGTGCAATATAAGAATAAGGAAGAGGCTGTTGCTTTCATTGAAAAACATTTAGATTTAAAAAATTCCTATTCTAATCAGCGTTATTTAGATGTTTTTAAAGAAAACCCAATTCCTTTGACGGATTTAAAGGTTGTTCATGGATTAACAGAAAGTTTTATTGATTTATCTCTTGTTTTGGTTCATCCAAAAACCACAGATCTCGCTTTATTTTTAGCCCGACTCGCTTCTTATATCAGCCCGGATTATTCTTCTGCTATTTTTGCTCAAATTGTTTCTGGAGAGCTTTTAGAAAAACAACATGCTTATGACGATGCTTTGAGACTCTTTCAACATGTCGAAGAAGACAGTTTGTTTTACCCTTCTTCTCTTTTAAAACAAGCGCGGATTTATAAAAAATTGGAAAATAAAAAACAAGCGATGAAAACCTATGAAAGACTGGTTGAAATTTATCCGGATTATGTCTTAGCAACTCTTCTCTTGGGTGAAATGTATGTTCAAGACCGCTCTTACAAAAAGGCTCGTAATTTATATGAAAATTTGATTAAAAAAACGGCTGATTCGACCTTGATTGGATGGGAAGTCTATTATTATCTTGGTCTTATTTATGATTGGATGGGAGACAAAGACAATGCGGAAAAGAATATGATGATGGCCTTTGATCGCAGTCCTAAAAACCCTGTTATCTTGAACTACCTTGGTTATTTCTGGATTGAAAACGGAAAGAATGAAACACAAGCCTTAGAAATGATTAAAACAGCTTTGACGATGGCACCAACTAATGTTGAATTCTGGGACAGCTATGGATGGGCCTTATATAAGATGGGTGAGTTTGAAAAAGCCCGCGAAATTTTAGAAGTTGCGGTAATGCGCAAAGCTTCGCATCCGGAAATTCGAGATCATTTAGGTGATGTTTACGCAGCGTTGGGTCGCAAACGAGATGCTTTGTATAATTGGAAAAAAGCGCTTTTCTATAAAGATGTCGGTCTTGGTTTGCGGAATGTAAAGGCCATTGAACGAAAGATTTCAGAACAATAATTAAAAACCCCAGAACATGCTGGGGTTATTTTTTTACAAAGTGGTTTTGGAGAATTGAAAAAGCCTCATTAATGGTTTTGAATTCTTCTTCTGTTTCCCCTCCTGTCATATCTGGATGGAGTTTTTTTACCCATTCTTTGTATTTCATTTTGATTTTTATGTAGGTTGTTGGCCAAATCAAATCCATTGTTTTTAAGGCCTTTTCTTGTATTGAATTAGAGGCAAATGGAGACGTATTGGCTGTTTTTTTACGCATTTTCCCAAGTAACCCCAAAGGGTCGTTTATATCTTTTAAATCGTCTTTTGTCAGACGGTCTATTTTTGTCCAACTGGGGCGATGCCCAAGGCGATCCGCCTCAACCTTTTTATCGTACGCCTCCCCTTCCAGGCCTGCGTAGTAATTCCAATTTTTATTATAGGCCTTTACGTGCTCCAAACAAAAGTGATAATAGCCGCTGAGGGAGCGATCTTTTGGGGCCCGATAAAGCCCTTCTTTTTCACAATTTTTATGGTCACAGATTTTCATTTTTTTCCTAGATCCTTCGACTCCGTTTAAGGTGGCGTCGTTTAAGATGTTTTAGATTTTTCATTGAAGTCATTCGTCACTCGCAAAAGCGGAGAATGGTGGAGCCAATCGGATTCGAACCGACGACCTCTTGCCTGCCAGGCAAGCGCTCTAGCCAACTGAGCTATGGCCCCATGATATCGTCTATTCTATTTATCTTGTCATATAGTTCTTTTTTATTTTCTGATGTTATTTTTAATCTTTTTCGATTCTCTTCAACAATTTATCTTAAACCGTATCATATACGCTTTGCGCCAAACCGATTGAATATAATTCGAAATATTTTTAAAAATAACATCACAATCTAAATAGAATAGACGATAGTTTCATCATTGTAGAAAGCTGTTCTGGAAATGTAAAGAGACTACTGGAAAATAATTTTCATATTCTTTGCCTGCAGACCTTGAAACACGGTTACAGCTTTTTTTCCTTTATACTGATAGCCCCCATTTTGAATACTATCTAAATGAATTGCATTATCTATTCCCATTCCGGCCAAAAGTGAACTCATTTCTGAAAATGTTTTATTCTTTTTGGTTAAAACAACGATTATTTCTCCATTTTTATAGCCCAAAGCCCCCCTTTTTAATGAAGCCCCACCCGTTGGATCCGATTGTCCTGTTAGGCGAAAATAGGGTCCATTTTGAAATGCCCAAGCGATATCTGATGTTAATGGTAACGTTGCTTTATCTTTATGCCACATCATAAAAAAAGTACCGTCTATTTTTTGTCCTATGATCGCATTTTTCTTTCCAAAGTTTTTATACCCTTTAGTTACATCTTTTGGATCTACAAGAAATTTAGAATCCTTTGGGTTTTCCCATGCTTTTTTTTGAACCCCGTTTTCAATGTAGCCACCAACTATCGATCCATCTGGATGCACAAGGGGTCCTGTTACCATTAAATTACCCGCACCTATGGATGTATCAAAATGAACGTTTTTGCTTTTGATTGTAAAAACGATCTTTTCTGCGTCTTCTGTTTTATTGATTCCTGGATGTTTTCGATAAAATTGAATGTCTTCAATTTTCTTTTCAATATCTTTTTTATTTTTATTTGAGACAACAGCCCCTGTTACGGTTGTAATTGCCGCCACCCCGGTTACTGCTGTTGTTGTAGCCCATAAATTTCTTTTTTTCTTTAGACTGTCTCTTTCTTTAATTAAAGATTCTTGTTTTTCTTTGAGATTTTGATTGATAGAGACCAATTCTGTTTTTTGATTTTGAAGATTTGTAATCACTATATTGTTCGCCCAAATAGGTGTTATAATAAAAAGGCTTAAAAAGACAGCTAGGATTCTTTTCATTCATAGAGTATAGCATTTTTAGGGGATTAGGACAAATAAAAAAAGCCCCCTGAAGGGGCTTTAAAATGAAAGTCTTTAATTTTCTTTCTTTTGACGTTCTTTATACATCGCTTCGAAATCAACCAAAGCCATGTTGAACGGTGGAAAACCGGATTCACTTGTAATGCGTGAAATAAGTGCGCGCACAGCTGGAAACAGATATTGTGGTGTTTGTACCAACAAAGCGTGTTTATGTTCTTCTTCTGGCATATTTAGGCCAACAAGACCACTGTAAACCAATTCAATCATAAAGATCGATTTGTCGTCTTTTTTTGTAGTGTTGTGTACTTTTGTAACGAGGTCCACTGTAAACAATTCATCGTTTAGTTTTTTTACTTTAATATCGATGTTCAGTTTTAAATTTGCCTCTACGGGCTCTTTATTGAAAAAGAGTTGTGGGCTATTTGGCGCTTCAAATGAGAAATCTTTCACAAATTGTGAAATAATCGCCAATGGTGGTTTTTCTTGTTTTTGTTCAGCCATTTCATATCCTTTTTTGTTTGACCATTCTAATGTAGTGTTTTTGATGTGCGTTTTCAAGTTTTTTAACCTAAAAAACTTGAGCCCTAAATCAATTTCTAAGTCTTGTGTTATTAGTTGTTCATATTTCTAAAGAAAGCTTCATTGTTTTCCGATAATTTTGCTTTGTCTAACAAGAACTTCATCGCGTCTTGTGTGCCCATTGGTTGTAAAATACGACGTAGCACCCACATTTTTTGCAATGTGTCTTTATCCACAAGTAAGTCTTCTTTACGTGTTCCGGATTTTGTTACATCAAGGGCTGGGAAGATCCGTTGATCCGCCAATTTACGATCGAGGACAATTTCAGAGTTTCCTGTACCTTTAAATTCTTCAAAGATCACTTCGTCCATACGCGATCCTGTGTCCACCAATGCAGTTGAAATGATGGTCAAACTTCCACCGTTTTCAACATTACGCGCCGCCCCAAAGAAACGTTTTGGGCGTTGCAAAGCGTTTGCGTCCACACCACCGGTTAGAACTTTACCAGAACTCGGCACAACCGTATTATAGGCGCGGGCAAGGCGGGTAATTGAATCAAGAAGGATAACAACATCGTGTCCGTATTCGACCATACGTTTGGCTTTGTTTAAAACCATTTCAGCTACTTGAACATGACGTGTTGCTGGTTCATCAAATGTTGAACTGACCACTTCGCCTTTTACAGAGCGCGTCATATCTGTTACTTCTTCTGGACGTTCGTCAATCAAAAGCACAATAAGTTTTATGTCTGGATGATTGGCTGTGATTGCATGTGCTAAATTTTGAAGCATGACTGTTTTACCGGTACGGGGAGGGGCCACAACAAGGCTTCGTTGGCCTTTTCCTTGTGGCGAAACCAAATCAATCATACGGGTGACAATATCTTCATTTGGGGTTTTCTTATCTGCAATCTCTAATTTCAGACGTTCTTCCGGATATAATGGGGTTAAATTATCGAAGTGAATACGGTGTTTGGCTTTTTCTGGTTCTTTGTCGTTTACTTTTAGAATTTTATGTAGTGCAAAGTATTTTTCTCCATCGCGTGGTGAGCGTACTTCCCCTTCCACAGAATCGCCTGTTTTTAAACTGTATTTGCGGATTTGCACAGGTGAGATATAAAGATCGTCTGGCCCAGAGACATAGCTGGCTTCTGGTGCACGTAAAAAGCCAAATCCATCTGGAAGGAGTTCGAGTGTCCCATCCCCTGTAAGGGTATCACCGTTTTTTGCGAGTTGTTTCAATATTAAGAAACGTAAGTGTTGCGTATTATGCTGCCCAGGGTTTTCAACCTTTAGGTCTTCCGCCATTTGCACAAGCTGCGCCGGACTTTTTGACTTAAGATCTTTAATATACATTGTTTTGCCTGTCGATTTAACAGGTTGTTTGTGTTCTTTTTGAAGTTTTGGTTTTTTATTTATTTCCTTGGGTGTTTGGACTTCTTTAGATTCTGGAATCTCGTTATTTTCTTTCGATTCTATGACTTCTTTTTTGATTTTTAATGTCTTTCGTTCTACTGACATGGGTATAACCTTTTTTTTGGGATTTGTTTAGATTGGGTAATTATCTTACCGTAAATAAGACTGCTTTAATTCTGTTTTTTGCAAAATCTTGTTTTTTAGTTTGTGATTCGTTGAAGATGTTAAGAATATAACAAATAAAAATACATTCGTCAAGCACCCTGAAAACAGCGTTTGACTCTCTTGATTTAGGTGCGATATAGTTCGCAAGTTTTAACAGAATAGGAATATGGCTATGAAAACAGATTTACACTTCATTATTCTGGTTGCTGGATCAGGCACCCGCAACTACCCACACTCCAAAGGGTTACCCCATAAGGCCTTGTTGCCTTTTGGTGATTTTAAAGTTATTGATCAAATTATGAAAAATTTAGTTGATGCTGGCGGAAGAAAGTTCACCTTTGTGATTTCTAGCCCCGAAGAAAAAGGTATTTTCGATCAATGTTTCGTGCATGAACCAAAAGTAGAAGATAAATTTGCGCGTGCTGGAAAAGACCATTTGGTTAACTTATTAACCGCTTGTTATTTGCCAGATGATGTTTCTGTAAACTATGTTGTTCAAGAAAACCCTATGGGCACGGGTCATGCTGTTGCCTTGGCGGCTAAAGATGGTGAAAACATTGCCATGGTTCTACCGGACGATATTGTTTTATCCGAAGGTGAAACTCCGTATCAACGGGCCGTTATCGAATATGAACGCACGCAACAAGGGAATGTTATTTTAACACATCCTATTGAAAATAGACGTATTTGGGGTCGAGGCGTTGTCGAAGACGGTAAATATATTGAGCGTTCTAAAAATGATATCCCGGGTGAAGCGGGTACCGCTATGATGATTTTTGATCAAAAGGTAGTTGCGCGTCTAAAGACTTCCGTTGAAAAAATGAATCGTGGCGAAACGCCAGATGGGATGGTTAGCAACGAACTTGCTTGGGCCCATGCTTTAAATACAGAAGTTGACCTAGATAAGACACAAAAAATTCGAACTATTCCTTTTTCTAAAAATGATATTTATTTGGATTGTGGTACTATTGAAACTTATGAAAAAGCCATGATTTATACTCTTCTTAGAAAATCTATTTTTAGAGATCAAAATTTAGTTTGGGTGAAAAATCTTTTGGCTTCATAAATGATTACGGATTTACAATTTATTGTTTTGCTCGGTGGGCGCTCTACCCGAAACTATCCGCATTCAAAAGGATTGCCTCACAAGGCTTTATTGCCTTTTGGAGACTTTAAAGTTATTAATTTTATTCTTCAAAACATCTATGATGCCGGTGGGCGTGATGTAAATTTTGTCATCGCCGAGTCCGAAAACACCGTTTTTTTTAACAATTGTTTCAAACGAGAACCTGCTGTAGAGGCTAAATTTGAAAATAAACACCACTTACTTGCTTTGTTAAAACAATGCTATCTTCCAGATGATTTGAAAATTGATTTTACGATTCAATCCAACCCTTTAGGGATTGGTCACGCTATTGCTTTGGCTGCGAAAAACGATCGTAATGCGTATGTTGTTTTGCCCGATGATGTTATTTTATCGCAAGGGGTTCATCCTTTTACGCGTGCTGTTTTAGAATATGAAAAAACAAAACAAGGGAATATTGTGATTACGCGCCCTGTGGATGATCCTTCCCGCTGGGGCATTATTGAGCATGGTATGTATGTTGAAAAGCCAAAACAAAGCACGTCAAATGAAGCCGTTATTTCTTCCTTGATTCTCGATAAAGCCGTTATTAGGCATTATAAATCTGCTGTTGCGGCCCTGGACGCACATGAAAATACAGCTGATAAAATTACGCAAGTTGATGCGATTAATTTCGAAGTACAAAGAGATCCTTCTATGAAGATTAGAACGGTTCCTTTGTCTGAAAATGATTTGTATTTAGATTGTGGAACGATTGCTGGTTACGAAAAAGCATTGCTTTACACGTTACTTAAAAAATCTTATTTTAAAAATGAGAATAAAAAATATTTAGAAAAGGTTTTAACCAATGCTTGATCGATTGTCCGCGCTTTTGTATAAACTCCCCGGTATTGGAAAACGATCCGCTGAAAAACTCGCGCTCCATCTCGCCTTGGAAAAAGAAGAATTACTTCCCTTGTTACAACAAGAATTATCTCATTTAGTTTCGACTGTTAAAATTTGTAAACAATGTGGTAATTTGAGCAGCACAGAAATGTGTTCTATTTGCTCTGATCCCAATCGCCAAAAAGAAACGCTTTGTATCGTTAAAGATATTTCTGATTTAATTGCTTTAGAAAAGACAGAACTCTTTAAAGGCCGTTATTTTATCCTTGGAAACCTGCTTTCTGCCCGAACACAAATGACTCCTCAGACCCTTCGGTTAGATGTTTTAAAGGCACAAATAAAAGATTTTGAGGTTAAAGAGCTTATCTTTGCTTTACCCTTAACTATCGAAGGTAAAACAACTTGTCATTATATTCAAAATGAGTGTCCTGGATTGATTTATACAGAGCTCGCCCATGGATTGCCTATTGGGGGTAATTTAGAATATATGGATGAGGGAACGATTGCCGAAGCTTTTAAGAGACGTGTGAAAATATAAAGTAATTCATAAAAAAGGGCACCTAGTTGGCGCCCTTTTTTAAATATCATCTGTTCTACAATCATTACAACTTAGATAGGTAGGGGTTTTCCCTCTAAAATAAACCGTTACGTTTTCGTATTTTATTTTTTTTTCATTCCCTTCTATCCAGAAAGAAACGGATTTATCTAAAAGCTTTCCTTTTAGATATCCATCTTCTTCACCAAGCCTTAGATCTTCGTTTAAATCAATTATTGGAAGATCTATAATAGATTGAATTTGCTTTTCCGAAAGCTTTTTTTCGCTGTCATAAGACAACAAAAAAGTTAGATTTTTGTTTTTTATTGTTTCTTGCGCATTTAAATTAAGCGTAAGAATAAAAAACACGATTAAAATTAGATTTTTTTTCATAAAGAATATTTTTAAAATTTATTATTTGTTATCATATATAGAGTCCACCTTTAATAAAGTCAATATTTTAAATATTTAAACTCTATCGTTGTTTTTAAGGTGTGAATTGTTTGCATGTTGTTCATCTTATTCACATCTGTTTTTGTAATTGTTATTATTTGTCCGATTGTTCTTGTTGTGTTCAGAAAATGATTCAATGATTCTAAAAATATTGAATAGATTCTTTAAGTGTTTGTTCTGCTTTTTCTTTCCCTGTGAATTGTTTGTGAATAAAGGTTGAAAGGTTTGGGAATTACCGCTATTCATTTGCCAATAATAAACAACAATAATAAATATAATAATATTAGAATTAAGAATTCTTTTTAATCGTCTTTAAATAAGGATGTATAGAACGTAGATGAAAATTTTTATTTTTCTATTCAGTTTGATTTTTAGTTTTTCTGTCTTGGCACAGAAGGCTTGGTTAGTCGTCGATGGGCAAAGCGGTGAAGTTATTTTAGAACAGAACGCAGATATGCAACGCTATCCAGCTTCATTAACAAAGATGATGGTATTATATGTTGTATTTGATGCTTTGAAGAAAGGGGTTTTGGAAGAAGAGCAGTATTTAACGGTTTCAAGTAGGGCTGCGTCGCAAGTGCCTTCGAAATTGGGATTACGCCTTGGGGAAAAAATAACGGTTAAGGAGGCTGTGTTAGGTTTGATTATTAAGTCTGCAAACGATGCTGCCGTTGTTTTATCAGAGCATTTAAGTGGTAAAGAAGAAACGTTTGCTGATATTATGACCCGGGCCGCCAAGCAAATTGGATTATCCAAGACGAATTTTGAAAATGCTTCTGGGTTGGGCGATGATGATCAGGTTTCGACGGCAAAAGATATGGCATTACTCGGAATGGCTTTATATCGGCATTTTCCCAAATATTATAAGTGGTTTTCTAAAAAGAGTTTTTGGTTTAAGGGGGTTGAAATTAAGACGCACAATCATTTACTGAAAAGTTATCCTGGAACGGATGGTTTGAAAACCGGTTATATTCGCAAATCCGGCTTTAACAGTATTGTTTCGGTTGAACAAAAAGGGCAGCGTTTATTTGGCGTTGTTTTAGGGGCTAATTCTATTGATGCACGTGATACAGAGGTGGTATCGGTTTGTTGGACAGGAAAGTGGCAAAATTAAGCTACTATCTGTTTAATTATCGTACCACTTTTTTCTCATGTT
>JAFGVS010000012.1 GCA_016937865.1 Alphaproteobacteria bacterium | reverse complement strand
AATAATAATCCCAAGGCCCCAAAACGCGACATGGGCACCCCAGAAATAAAAAACATCACACCACCGAGCATGGCTAAAATAAGTGCCGTCCCTAAATCCGGCTGTGTTAACACCAAAGCAAAGGGCAACGCCGTAATCAACAGCCCAACCAAAAACAATCGCACACTCCTGACCTCCCGAGTATCCGAAGATGAAAAATAACGGGCCAAAGCCAAGACCAGGGTAACTTTCATGGGTTCAGAAGGCTGAAAAATAAATCCAGCGATTGAAATCCAGCGCTGCGCCCCCATACCCGTGTGCCCAACCAAGGTAACTATTAAAAGAAGGAGGAGATTTAAACCGTACAAGGTATAAGCATGTTTCATTAAATTTCGCAAAGAGGAAAAAGCTAAAATAAAAAAGACACCAAACCCTATTCCAAAGCGCACAAGCTGCTTAAAAGCATAAGGATTCCAATTCCCAAAAGAAGGTTCGCAATTTGAAACAGCACAAGGGACTTCCCCAACAGAATAGAGCATTAAAATACTGACACCACATAAGGCCACCACGCCCCAAAAAAGAGACAAGCTAAACCGAGTTAGTTTTTCAGAAAAAGAAAGATGATACTGACGTGAGTAAGTAAAACTCATTGATATAGCTCCACGGTTTTTTTAAGGATCTTAGAAGCGATTCGAGCGGCAATAGAACCCGATTGCCCATGCTCAACAACAACAGATGCCACAAAACGTGGATTATCCGTTGGGGCGTATGCAACAAACAAAGCATGATTTCGCAAATGCCATGGCAACTGCCCTTGAGACAGAACCCCCGTCAAACGCTCTTGCTTTGTGATCCGACGCACTTGGGCGGTACCAGTCTTCCCCCCCATCTTTATACCATTTACATTGAAGGCAGATCCAGTCGCTGTTCCACCACTTCGATTTACAACGGAAAACATGCCTTCTTTAATAATTTCAATATGCGTTGGATTAAACCCTAAATCCTCAAAAGACGGACTTTTATTATTCACAAAACGAGGTGTAACCGCCTTACCACCATTAACTAAACGCGCAATCATCACAGCTAACTGTAAAGGTGTCGTAAGAGTTAAACTTTGTCCAATAGAGGATTGAACAGTATCTCCTTGGACCCATTTTTCTCCCATGATTTGAAGCTTCAAATGACGATTCGAAACCTGGCCACTCTTTTCACCAACAAGATCGACACCGGTAATTTCGCCTAAACCAAGACGTCGTGCCATGGTATTGATTTTATCAATCCCAAGCTTTAGCCCTAATTTATAAAAATAAATATCACAAGATTTATGAATAGCCTCAACCATTGAAACTTTCCCATGCTTTGACCAACAGTGGAATTTATGATTTCCAAACATCATATGACCCGTACAGGTAACAGAAGTACTTGGGGTAATCACACCTTCTTCTAAACCAGCCAAAGCCACCAACATTTTAAAGGTGGACCCAGGGGAATAAAGACCTTCGATTGTTTTATTTAACATCGGATGATATTTATCATTCAACAAAGAGGCGTAATACGATGAATCAACTTTTCCCTCGAAACGACTTAAGTCATATTGCGGAAAAGAAGAAGAACACAGGATTTCACCAGTATGACAATCCATAACCGTAACAGAACCACTTTTTTCATCAAAAATCTCACCGACATATTCTTGTAACCTAGCATCAAGGGTTAATTTCAAATCTTTCCCAGGAACCGGGTCTTTTTTCTGTGGTTTAAATGATTCAGAAACACGCCCCGTTGCATTGACTCTCTGCACCAATTCACCTGATTCACCCGTTAAAATATCATTATAAGAACGTTCTATCCCAGACTTACCAGTTCGAAAATCAGGCACACGATATAAAAAACGATAATCTTTATAACGTGTTTCTTTTTTATCTAGGCCCACATAACCAATCACATGCGAAGCCGCTTCTTTCAAAGGGTATTGGCGAATAATATCTGTTTCAATAAAAATGCCTGGGGTATCAACTTGGCGCGCAGCAAGAGGCGCCATTTCTTCCCAACTTAAATTATTTTTCATCAAAATCGGAAGAATTTTCCCCTGCTCTTTAATTAAATTTTCAATTCGGGAGCGATCTTTTTCCGTCAACTCAATATGCATTGAAAGAAAAGAAAACAAATGCGACAAGGAGTCCCCATCGCCAACCTCTTCAGGTTTCAAAAACAAACTATAGCGACGAGTATTATCGGCAAAAACAATCTCATTACGATCAAAAATACGACCCCGTGGTGGCACTAAAATATGTAATCGGAATGAATTTCGATTGGACAGGTGTTTATATTTTTTAGATTCGACAACCTGCAAATAAAAAACACGCCCAAGCAAGGCCGAAAGCAAGATAAATTTCCCGCCACCCAATAAGAGCGTGCGACGACTAAAGGTTTTCAAAATATCAGCGTCGAGCACGGATCATTTTCTCCTGACGTATTTTAAGAAAAGACAAAACAAGTTCTATCACAAAATAAATAAATAAAAGACATAAAAAGTTTAAAACAATATTCCAAGAAAATCCAATCTCAAAAAAAGAACGCAATAAAATTGTTTTGGAAACAAAAAAGAAAAGTGTCATCAGCAAAAAACCTGAACTAAAAAAAAGACGATCTTGTTCATAAGGCAAAAAACGCTGAAACATAAATAGCGCGAAAACAGCAGGCGTAAGAAGTGTATTAACCGGAAAGACGCCCTCACCCACATCCATTAAAACCGAAAAAAATAACACAAACAGAAAAAGAGCAGGGCGTTCCTCATGTAAAAACAAATAATACAAAGGAATAAAAAAAAGCCCAGAAAGAAGGGGAGACAAAAAACCAACGCCGAATAAAAAAAGGGCAAATAAAAAAGTCTTCAATCTCACACCCATAATCATTCAACAACCTTTCCTTCAATAGGGGCATGTAATTTCAAAACTTGCACCCATTCAATTTCTTGAATTGAGATAAAGGGAGCAACCTCCAATCTTTTACCAATTTCAGTCACGCGTCCGACCAAAAGATCTGCTGGAAAAATATTCCCAAATCCAGAAGTAACAACAAGTTCTTGAGACTCAATTTGGATTTTATCTTCTGGATATATTAAAAAAGATTTGGATTGCCCATCCCCCGATAAAAAGAACCGACGACGAGTCTTGGATGTTAAAACAGGGATCTTTATGCTCGTATCTGTAATCAATAAAACACGCGATATATTTTCATAAACATCCACAACTTGACCCAACAAATAACCATTCGCTAAAACAGGGGCATATTTTTGAACACCATCTTGCAAACCTGCATGAACAAAAATAGATCGAGAAAAAGGCGTAGATGAATCACGTGAAATTTTTGCAGTAAGATATGCTTGAGGCAAAGCATTTACATAAAAAAGCTGTTTTTTCAAAGCTTGATTTTCAGCATGTAACGACTGGGCCATCGTATGATAACTAGACAATGTTTCAATCTCTTTCTTTAACTGAGAATTATTTTCATGAACACGATAGATTTCATCAACAAAAACCAACTGAGCTCTAACCCATTTAATGGGCGCAAAAGAAACAGTCGAAACCACGTTATATACAGCAATAGCGCTTTGGTGAAAAGCATGTGCAACGGATTGGCGAATTTCTTTTCGGCCCATAACAAAGCTAACTGAAAAGATAAGAACAATAAGAATCAAGGACCCAATAGCTTTTTGTTGTAGCCGACGCCGTTTTAACACAGAAGCTTTTTTTGAATTAAACATAGAAATCTTTCTCCATATGATCGTGAACAGGATACACACACCAGATTCAATAGTCAAACCCCTAAAAAATAGAAACATAATCTAATTAGATAGAGAATAAATATATTT
>JAFGVS010000011.1 GCA_016937865.1 Alphaproteobacteria bacterium | reverse complement strand
ATAATGCGCGGGTGTAGCTCAGTTGGTTAGAGCGCCTGCCTGTCACGCAGGAGGCCGCCGGTTCGAGTCCGGTCACTCGCGCCATTTTATTTCTGAACAATATCAATGTGTTGTTTAAATAAAAAAGCCCCGAAGGGCTTTTGTTGTGTATAGTCGAAGGTCTTAGTAATTTACAGTGACGGTGTATCCAGATCCCCCTGGATTGGTCGTATTATATGTCCCTGCAGGCTCATTACCTGTAAAACTAAGCTCACCAATAATAGACACATTACGTGTACCATCTGCTGCCATAGTAAATTGTCCAGATTCTGAGCTGTTACCAAGGGTAGGATCAAAAAGAATGGTGTTGCCGGTTCCATCGCTAAGGGTTGCCGTTGAGCCAACTAAGTTAACCTGGAAGTTTGTAGTAGGGGCTCCAGTAACTTCAAGTGCTCCTTTCGTTGGAGCTCCCGAACAAATGTATGTAGTAGGGCAAGAAACAACATTTGTATTACTCATAGAAATGGTTTGAGGTCCAGCAGCTGGATCAATGGCGATTGTTCCAAAGTCTACATTTATATCGTTGGTGACAGAAAGTGGGTTTGATAGTTCAGCTTGTGCATGCCCTGTGCCGGTTGCGGCAAAAGCGCTTGTGCTTAGGATTAATCCTAATGTAAATAAAGATACATATTTCATTTAATTTCTCCTTTAACGATTTTCTTTACTCTAGCATATTTAGTGAGAAAAAAAAGTGGAAATAATTTATCGCATTGTATAAAAGCGTCTTTTTACTAGACAGATTAAATCTTCAGTTGTATTTTGTCCGTATAGAATGAAAAAAGGATTTAATATGCCTAATGATAATAATGATAATTTTGATATAAGCGATCTTTCTGCCGATGACTTGCAGGTTTTCCTCAATGGCATTAACCATCTTAATAAATTTTATCAGGATGAAAACGGGGTTCTTCAACTTTCAATAGGCGGCCCTGTTTATACCAAAGCTGATTTGCTTGCATTACAAGCACAACGAGAAAAAAACTTATAATAAATTTATATGGTTTAAAGAGGTCCCGAAAGGGGCTTCGGGGAATGCCTTTACCTTTTTGACGGCGGCTGTTGCGACAGATTATATAGAAATTATGGCTTTGAAAGAAACAATTAAATCTTGGAAGATTGCCTTGTTTCTGCCGCTTGTGAGCGTGCCACAGATTTTATTTTTGGATTATATTTTGAATCAGTTTTCATAGTTTCTTTTTAGCAAGATGTGCAATAATGTTTGTGCAATGTTTTAATGATTTCTTTAATTTGTGGGCTGGACAGCGAATAATAAATTGTTTGGTGTTCGCGACGTGTCTCCACAAATTCATGTTCCCGCATTAGGGCCAGATGTTGGGAGAGGGCAGATTGGCTGAGTTCTAATCCTTCCATCAATTCTGCCACGCAGGCTTCGCCTTGACTGAGTTTGCACAGGATTAATAATCGCTTTTCGTTGGCAATAATTTTCAGTAGCCCCGTGGCTTTTGTAATGTTTTTGTAATTCTGTTTCATTTTTTGCTTGCTTTTTATATTAGTATGTTCTAATATTAGTTTTGTCTAATTTAGAATATGTGAATATAATATGATAACCAAAGGAGAAAATCAAGTGAATATTGATCGATTTGTTTTAGGATTTGCAGGGGCGTTTGTTTTAATTAGTTTAGGACTATCTCAATTATGGGATCCGCGTTTTTTATATTTAACGGCATTGGTCGGCTTGATGTTGTTTCAATCTTCCCTGACAAAATTTTGTCCATTGGTTTTGATTCTAAAAAAGTTTGGCTTGAAAACAGGCCGCGCATTTGACTAAGCTATTTATAAAAGGATTTGATATGTTTCAAAAGATTAAAAAAATTTCTGATTGGAGTATTGCCAATCCAAAGCGTGCCATTAAGCTGAATGTTGTTCTGGCTGCCGTTCTTTTGTTTTTAGTTGCTTTGCCGTTTATTGTTCCTGGGATTCCGTTGTCGAAGTTGCGTGTGGATACGGACCCGGAAAACATGTTGTCGAAAACAGAAGAAGTTCGTGTGTTTCATAATCAAATGCGCAAAGAATTTCATTTGTATGATATTGTCGTTGTTGGTGTTGTGGATAAAACACATAGCCAAGGTGTTTTTAACGTTGATTCTTTAAAAGGGGTTTATGCCTTAACGGAATATGCCAAGACGTTGGATGGTGTCGTAACGCGTGAATTAATGGCGCCTTCGACCGTTGATAGTATTGAGTCTGGTGCCCAAGGCGTTGTGAATTTTCACTGGTTAATGCCTGAATCGCCAGCGACTGATAAAGAATCTAAGGCTATTTATGATCAAGCGAAACGCATTCCCTTTTTAAATGGGACTCTTGTGTCTGAAGATGGAAAGGCGCTTGCCTTATATGTGCCCATCAAATCAAAAGATCTGAGCTATGCTATTTCAAAAGCCTTAAAAGAAAAAGCCAAAGAATTAGAAATTTCGGATCAGGTTTTTATTGCAGGATTGCCTGTGGCACAGGATCAATTTGGTGTTGAAATGTTCAAGCAAATGCTTGTTTCGGCACCGCTTGCGATGTTATTTATTTTTCTGTTGATGTATTTTTTCTTTCGGAATGTGCGCTTGATTGCTTCGCCCATGATTGTGGCGGGATTATCCGTTGTTGTGACAATGGGGCTTTTGGTTGTAACTGGGAATACCGTCCATATTATGAGTTCTATGATTCCGATTTTTATTATGCCCATTGCGGTTTTGGATGCGGTGCATATTTTATCGGATTTCTTTGATGTTTATCCAAAGTTTAAAGACCGTAAAAAAGCCATTAATCATGTAATGAGTACACTTTCGATGCCAATGTTGTATACGTCAATTACAACGGTTGTTGGATTTGCCTCTTTGGCTTTTACCCCGATACCACCGGTTCAAGTGTTTGGTGTTTTTGTGGCCTTGGGTGTTGGTTTTGCGTGGCTTTCGACGATTACGTTCATTCCGGCATTCATCATGTTGATGAGTCAAAAAAGCTTGGATGGTTTTGGTCTAAAAGAAAAGGAACCTGGAGAAAATCGTCTTGGAAAAGGACTTCAGCTCTTGGGTTTTAAAATGCGGGATTATGCAAAGCCTGTTTTAGGGATTGCCCTTGTTGGTGTGTTGGTTTCATTTGTTGGGATTTCAAAAATTCAAATTAATGATAATCCTGTCAAATGGTTTTCAAAGTCACATGATATTCGTATTGCGGATAAAGAGCTAAATGATCGTTTCGCGGGAACCTATATGGCTTACTTAGCTTTGGAAAAAAAGACTCTTGTTTCTGATTTAAAAAGCAAAGGTGAAAAGGTTGGTTTTCCGCCTGAAATTATCGGTCAATTGAGTGCGGAAGATGAAACGGTTTCAGATGTTCTAGAAAATATGCGTGATTATGCAGATGTACAAGATAATGCGGATTTATGGCATCAAAAAATTGATATGATTGAGTCCGATTTACAGGTTTTTAAAAATCCGGAAATGTTGCATTATATTGAAGGTCTTCAATCGCATTTGCAGACCGTTGGCGTGGTTGGAAAATCGAGTTCTATTGTTGATATTATTAAAACGGTGCATCGTGATTTATATCTAGGACAGGAAAAAGATTTTCGTCTTCCGGATACTTCGGCGGCGATTGCCCAAACGCTTATGACGTATCAAAATTCACATCGGCCGAACGACTTGTGGCATTTTGTGACACCAGATTATACAAAAGCCACTCTGTTTGTGCAGTTAAACAGCGGTGATAATAAAGATATGGCGTCTTTAGTAAAAGCTGTTGCAGATTATCAATCGAAATATCCTGCTCCATTTAAAATTACCTCTAAATGGTTTGGTATGACGTATATTAATGTTGTTTGGCAAGATAAGATGGTCAGTGGTATGATGCAATCTTTTCTGGGTAGTTTTTTGATTGTTTTATTATTGATGACACTTCTATTTCGATCTATTGGATGGGGAATGCTTGCAATGTTGCCTTTGGTAATTACGATTAGTGGGATTTATGGATTGATCGGATTTGTCGGCAAAGATTATGATATGCCAATTGCTGTTTTATCTTCGCTTAGTCTTGGATTGGCTGTTGATTATGCTATTCATTTCTTGGCGCGGGCACGGGTTTTGCGGGGAAAGAACAAGACTTGGGACGCTACAATTAAACCACTTTTTGGTGATCCAGCTCAAGCGATTTTCCGAAATGTAATTGTGATTTCAATTGGATTTGTGCCGCTTTTGTTTGCGACGCTTGTTCCGTATCAAACCGTTGGATTGTTTATTTCGGCTATTCTCTTTTTTGCGGGGGCGGTGACATTGCTTATTTTGCCTGCATTGATTACCTTGTTTCAAAAAGTCTTATTTAAAAACGGTCTAAACCATAATATGACTCGTGTAACAAAAATATCAGTAGTTGTTCTTATTGGGTTGATAATTATAGAAAATGTATTATTTTAAATTTTTAAAATAATCGAAATAAAAGGAGTATGTTATGAAGAAAATATTGTTTCCTATTTTGATGGGATTGAGCTTTTCTGTTTTTGCGATGAATGCGAATGAAATTGTTTCAAAGGCAGAACAAGCATCCTATTATCAAGGTCAAGATGGACGTGCGAAAGTAACGATGAACATCAGTGATGGACGTTCGCGTCAATTTGTGATTTTACGTAAGAATTTTGGAAAAGATCAAAAATTCTATGTCTATTTTCAACGTCCAAGTGATGTTCGTAAAATGAGTTTTTTAATTCATAAATATATGCAAAAAGAAGACGATCGTTGGATGTTTTTACCTGCCTTAGATTTGGTTAAACGCATTGCTGCGGGGGATAAGCGGACGTCATTTGCGGGGTCTCATTTCTATTACGAAGATGTTTCTGGTCGTGATCCAAAGGAAGATAAACATGAGCTTGTTGATACCACGGATGATTTTTACGTTATTAAAAGCACGCCTAAAAAAAGTGGATCAGCGGAATTTGCGTACTATAAAACATGGATTCATAAGGGGACATTTATTCCAACAAAAGCCTCTTATTATAAAAAAGGGGATAAAGAATATCGTCAATACGAAGCGTTGAAGGTTCAAAAATTAGATGGCTTTCAAACTGTCACGGAAGCGGTTATGCGTGATTTAGAATCTGGCGGTGAGACGAAATTGTCCTATAATGAAGTGAAATATAATATGGGATTAGAAGATAATTTGTTTACAGAGCGTTATTTAAAAAATCCGCCGAAGCAGTATTTAAAATAAAGGCTTAAACCATGTTGAAACACTTTTTTCTTATTTTCTTATTTTCAACGTCTGTGCAGGCACAATCTTTGCCTGAGGGACTTGGAAGTACTATAGAAGAAAATTTTTCTGACTTTGAATCCGAATCTCCGTTTGTCTTTAATGGTTTTATTGATGGCCGGGCCGGTATGCGCACGCAAGATCAGGCTTATCAACGTGATGTTTCTATTTTAGAAACACGATTGCATACAGATGTAGAATATGAGGGGCGTTCTTTTACTGGAAGAATTTCTGCAGATTTTATTTATGATGATATTTCTAAAGACGAAAATCAAGATTTTGAAACGGGAAAAGGGTGGATGGATTTAAGAGAAGCTTTTGTTTCCTTTCGACCTTTTGATTTTGCGGATGTGAAAATAGGGCGTCAAATTTTAACCTGGGGGCTTGGCGATTTGGTTTTTATTAATGATCTGTTTCCGAAGGACTGGAATGCTTTTTTTATCGGACGTAGTGAAGATTATTTGAAGGCGCCGTCCGATGCCACCAAATTGTCTTTGTTTTCGGATCTTGCGAATTTGGATGTAACATACATGGCGCGCCATGATGCGAGTCGTTATATTGACGGCAGCCGATTGTCTTTTTTTAATCCATCCGTAATGAGTCCGATGAGCGAATTTGATCCGGCGATTGATGCGATGGAACGCAATGCTTTTTTTACGGAAGATGAAGTTGCATTGCGTTTATATCGTTCGTTTGGATCAACAGAACTTGCGTTGTATTATTTTGATGGTTATTGGAAAACGCCAGAAGGGCAGAGTGCAATTGGTGTTGCTTATTTTCCTGAATTAACGGTTTATGGGGCTTCTGCGAGAATACCTTTTTTCAAAGGGATTTTGAGCTTGGAAATGGGTTATTACGATAGCTCTGAATCAAATGATGGCTTAAATCCGTTGGTGCGCAATAGTGAATATCGTTATTTAATTGGCTATGAACAAGAATTGTTTTCAAATTTTACCGCGAATGTACAGTATTATGTTGAGCAAATGGATGATTATGATGTGTACTTGAATACGTTACCTGTGGGGATGCCGATACGGGATGAATTCCGTGAATTGCTAACACTTCGTTTGACCTATATGTTAATGGATCAAAAGTTAATCCTGTCTTTGTTTAATTATTACTCGCCGACAGATCAAGATGGGTATGTGCGTCCAAAAGTGTCCTATAAAGCCACAGATGCGATGTTATTTGAAGTGGGGGCAAATATTTTTTGGGGGGAGGAAGATCGTCTTTCAACAGGCATAGATCAACAAACGACTTTCTTTGGTCAGTTTGAAGACAACACCAATGTTTTTGTAGGGGCGCGTTACACTTTTTAATCCTCTTTTTCTCTTGCTTTTGCTCCTCTGATGTCCTATTTTCGATGTATCTAAAAATTCATGGTAAGGAGATAAATTATGGATAAAATACGCAAATGGGCAGAAACGAAAGTTGCTAAATTCTTTTTAGGGGTTATTTTTCTGAGCTTTATGTCATTTGGAATTACAGGGTATATTTTTGGTGCGCCGGCTAAAAAAATTGCTTTAACGGTTGCGGATGTCGATATTTCTTTGGGTAGTTTGGCGGAGCGTGTCCGTCGTCAAAAAATGCAGCTACAACAAATCATGGGAAAATCTATGCCCACGCCGATGTTGGATGAACGTATGTTAGTTGATCAAATCATTACGAATACAACAGAACGTATTTTATTAGATGTTGCGACTCGTGAGATGGGATTACTTGCAACAGCACCTTATATTTTAGAACAAATTAAAAATATGCCAGAATTTCAAAAAGATGGTAAATTTTCTTCCGATTTATTTAATCGGGTTCTTCAATATAATGGGATGTCTGAAAAAGATTTTATGGCTGAAATTGCCGGGCAACATACCCGTTATTTATTGCGCAGTTCTTTAGAGAGTGTCGATGCTTTGCCTGTTGTGATTGTTAAAGGAACACTTGCTGTTCAAAAACAAGAACGTGTTGTTTCTTTGCAGGAATTTAATACAGCCTCTGTTCAAAAGGATTTAACGGAAGCAGATTTGATTGCAACATATGAACAAAATAAATATCGTTTTATTCAACCAGAATTTCGCCAAGTTTCTGCACTGATTATTAAGGACAAGAAAGATAAAGAATCACTTTTGAAATTAGCTGAAGATATTGAAAATGAAGTTATTGGTGGGGCAGGGTTTGATGAAGTTGCAAAACAGTTTAATGTCGAATCTGTGCGCTTTCCTTTGTTGGATGTTTCTATGACTAAGAAAGATGGTGATGTTTTAAAACACCCTGTTATTTCAAAAGATCTTTTTTGTCAAGCGTTTGCCATTGACGAAGGTTTAGAAACAACACTTCTTAAAATCAAAGATGGATTTGTCTTACTTCGTCCTGAAAAAGTGATTGAAGCAATGCCAAAACCTTTTGAAGACGTAAAAGAATCTGTGCGTCGTCTTTGGGCTTTGAAACAAAAAGAAATGGCAAATTATTTGAAAGCGAATGAAGCTCTT
>JAFGVS010000002.1 GCA_016937865.1 Alphaproteobacteria bacterium | reverse complement strand
GCGACCTCCGCCAGGTCAAATAGAAAAAACGGATGAAAACTTGACTTTTAAAAAACAAAAGCTTATAATCCAGAAATCAAAACAAACGGAGCATAAAATGACAGACAAAATAACAGACCTAGATAGCTTTAATTTCGTGCAATGCGCGGAACAACCAGCGCTCACAGAAGAAGCCCTTGCTGCTATACGTGAAAAAAATAAAGACCTTACAAAAACACAAACAACACCATCCGACAAATTTTTAGAAAATTATGGTGTAATCCGATAAAATAAAAAACCAATACAAAAAAACGCCCTGATTTGGGCGTTTTTTTTACCCCATTTATACCACGAAAAACCCCTTTCATTTCTGAAAGGGGTTCACCATATGTGGTGGGTTAATAACTTACTCTTTTTTTTCTTCATTATCAGTTTTTTCGAGGGGCTTTATTTCGTTTCCCTCCTTATCAAACCCATGTTGTTTTAATAATAAATTTGCATGTGCCACTAAAATTGTGGCGTCTGCCGGCGTAATAGGATTTCCCATAATAATAAATTAAAATTAATACATTAAAAATTTCACCTTTTATAAAATAAACAAAATACAAAATCAAGCTTTTTTTATAAAAAGGAACGCTTTCCACTATTCATGATATCTTTTCATGTGTGAAGCTATTATGTATAGTTAAAGTTGTATTTAGATTTACATAGTTATACACACAAGAAAAGAGGGAAAGACAAAAACAAAAATATATATTAATTTATAAGAAAATATCAATTTTAAAACTAAAAATTATGGAAAATGACTCTTTATTGCATGTTATTGATTTGAAAAAAATCAATTAATTTGTGAACTATACCCTCTAAAAAAAGGGGATATAGAGTTATACAAATGAAAAGATTTAAAGCTAAAGAACGTAATCCAGAAATAATGGAAATCCCTCTGGGATTAGCCGATTCGAGGCTAGAGCCTGGAAAATATTTTTTCAAAAACCTCGTTGCAGACGTTGATGAGGTTAAAATTGAACTTTAACAAAAAAAAGAGAGCTGAAACGCCCTCCTTTTTTTCAAACTGGTTTTCTTACTGAATAAGATTCTTCAATGAATCCATATCAATTTGCATCCCTAATGTTTGTTGTAGGTGGTGTTCCATCGCAACTTCAAAGTTACGTGTCATAAACCAAGCTGTTGAATAGCCTGTAAAATAAAACAGAACCATCAAAACAGCCAATACCGCAAACAAAACACGGGCGCGTTTAAGATCCGCGTTCAAACAATACACAACCATGCTGTAGGCAAGATAAAGAACGAACACGTCGATCAAAACAGTTGTGAACACCAACAATGGATATGTCAGTGATACAGCCGCCAATACAATCGCCAATGGGTAAATAAAGATTTTTGAAGAAACCGCTTTCACAGATGCTTCGAAATCCATTCGTCCATTCGCAATGTATGAAATCAACAATAAGATCCCAGCCAAACCAAATGTCATCAATACCGCAACCATTGGTACAGAAATCAATTTAGTCAGACTCGCCAAACCTTGGCCGCCCAGCAATCCAAGAACGGTTGAAACCAACGCCCCGAGAAAACCGTACACAGCAGCTTTGATAATTGGCTCATCAAAATCATTGTTCACTTTAATCGATTCAAAAAGCTGACGCGGACGCAACAATAAATCCCGAGCTTCGAGAATCAAAGTACGAATATCTACTTTTGCTTTTTTCGCAGAATAACCTTTTACAGTTTTCGGCAATTTTTTCGCGCTATCAACGGCTTTCTTTACCGTTTTTTCAGCTCTTTTTTCCGCTTTAACAAGGTCATCCTTGACCTTTTTTACTGTTTTCTTAGCTTTCGTCGCAGATAACTTTGACCCAGCCTTCTTTGTTGTTTTTGCAGGCATAAAATACTCCTTCTTAGCATTAACCCTACAACTATAACAAAAAAGTTTACTAAAATCCAGCAAAAACAAGTTCAAAACCAAGACAGAAAATTAAATCCAACAAGCCCGTTGAAACACGTGGGCTTTTTGATTGTTTTTTTCGAAATACTCCTGTATGCTCGCATCCATAATTGAAAATAAAAACAACGGATCCTGCAACAAAACGAATTTAAAATTCGCAATGCGAACGTTTATATGAAATAATAGGTTTAATTTTAGAATAGCGTCGGACGTTTTGTACCCCGCCATTTGCTAAATCAAATTTAGTTTTCAATAGAATGAAATTCCAAAAAACAACAGAAATACTATGCTTAAAGTGACAATCCTTGGAAGACCCAACGTTGGAAAATCTTCCCTATTTAATTTACTCGGCAAACGCGCACGCGCACTCACAGGCGAAACCGCCGGCTTAACACGTGACACTCAAAGTGCACTTGTTGAACATGACGGACGCACCTATGAATTCATCGACACAGCAGGATTACAAAAAGACAAAGAACTTTTAGCACAAAAGATGACAGACTTATCAATGAAAACCGCCGATGAAGCAAATGTCGTTGTGTTTATGGTTAATGCGCGGGATGGTTTAATGCCTTGGGACATGGCTTTCGCCAAAGAGATCCGGAAAAAAAGTAAACCTGTTATTTTAGTCGCCAACAAATCTGAAACAATGGAAGACAACGAACCTGTTTTAATGGAATTTTTAAAACTTGGTTTTGGAAAACCCCTTCTTATTTCAGCAACACACAATAAAGGCGTAACAACCCTCATTAAAGACCTCGCAAAATTCGCCCAAAAAGATGTGTTAGAAGAAGGCCCTAAAAACGATAAGCTTCGCCTAACAGTCATCGGCCGTCCCAATGCAGGAAAATCAACTTTTATCAACGCCTTAATTGGCAAAGAAAAACTATTAACCGGTGAAATGGCTGGCGTAACCAGAGACTCTATCGAGGTTCCCTTTAAATATAAAGAAAAAGAGTGTATCTTAATTGATACAGCCGGTATGCGAAAAAAAGCAAAAGTGACCAAAACATCTATTGAAGGCCAGTCTGTCTCTCAAGCCATTGATGCAGTAAATCAATCAAACGTAGTTGTTATGATGATTGATGCGCTATTGGGTGTCGAAGCCCAAGACTTGCATCTTGCCAGTTATACGTTTGAACAAGGCAAGCCATTACTTTTTGCAGTAAATAAAATGGATGCAGCCGAAGATTCAAAAATCACCCTTGCCGAAGTCAAAAAACGACTAGGCTTTTCTTTTGCCCAGATCAAAGAACCTATTATTTTACCGGTTTCTGCTTTAAAAGGAAAAGGTTTACACCAAGTCATGCAAACCGCGTTTAAATTGTTTGAAAAAAGTGGGACACGCCTTTCTACCGGGAAACTAAACACGTGGCTGGATAAGGCCCTAACGAAAAACCCACCACCTTTATCACGCTTAAAACGACCAATGGCAATCAAATACATCACACAAGTCGATACCTTTCCACCACATTTTGTTATTTTTGTTGGAGGCGCCTCTGATCTACCTGAATCATATAAAAACTATTTAATGAATTCACTCAAATCCGATTTTGATTTGACAGAAACGCCAGTCCGTTTTTCTGTTCGCACACAAAAAAACCCTTATCAAAAAGACGGAAAATAAATATCAACCCCTTGCCCTCGGAAACATCTAGGGACTTAATTACTCTTCAAAACGAAAACCTTTAACTTCGGACAATACCAAACCACCCAATTCAAAGCTTCACGATTCGACGGGCTCCATAACCAACCTTGAATACGCCTCGCCCCCAATGACACCGTCATCCTGAGCTTCGCCAAAGGATCCAGTCATCATAAAACTATCATCCTCACATCTACAGTGTCATCCTGAACTTGTTTCAGGGTCCAGTTTATAAAAAAAGCCCTTTCGGGCTTTTTTATTTATTAATTTTTTCAAAGACACGCTTATATAGAACCGACGCCTCACGTTGAGCCTGTTCAATTTGATCCTTGGTCAACCCAAGCTCTAACATATCAAGCTTATTGGAATCTTTATGTGTCGCAAGACTGTACCATTTATAGGCTTCAATTTTATTCTCAGGAACAAAAATACCTTTTTCATATAAATACCCCAATTCTTCCGATGCACGATCCGATCCACTATGAGCCGCACGCATCAACCAGAACAAAAATTCTTGCGGATTAGGCTTTACAAAAAGAGATCCTTTTTTATAGCGCTTCGCAAGTTCATATTCCGCCGGCATATATTCTTGCTCGGCCGCCATTTTAAGCCACTTCATGCTTTCTTGATAATTACGGGGCAAGGTTTCTCCAATGGCATAAAGGACAGCCAATTGATATTGGGCGGCAGCAGAACCTTCTTCTTGGGCAGCTTTATGAAGCCAATAGTTTTTATGTTTTATTGAAAATGGCAACGCATAGCAATCGGTTGTATAACGCTTTACCAATTCCATTTGAGAAGCAACATCTCCACCTTCAGCACGCTTTTGTAAACGCCCTAAATCACAAACATCATTCTCTGAAAAAGATTGAATTTTATCTTGAGTATAAGGATGCATCCATGACAAACCTAGAACAATACCTACAGTAATAAGCGCAAGCCCCATCACTCGATGATGACGCCCACGTGTACAGCATACATGACATTCTTGGTGTTCTTGCAACACGGGGTGACATTCACATGATTTACGTTCAAATAAACGTGCAAAACGCTCTTTCAAAGGCACATTAAGCGCCGGTTTTTTCTTTGGCATAAAACCCTCCTTACCCTATTTCATCACCAATGATATCAAATTTTAAAAAACAACACAAGAAAAAAAACCTTTATAAAAGGTTCTAAATCAAGAAAAAACAAAAATTTAACCAGAAACTTTTAAGAACTGTTCATACGCTTCGGACATTTTACGCAAATTTTCCAAATAACTCATTTCCGGAGAAGACGGATTATGATTAGGATTCGGTTTCGCTGAACGTGGCTTCAAAAGCCCTCCATCAATAACAGACAAAAATACTTTGCGATCCGAACGATTCGTCATTATCTTTTTTCCTCCTCAAGCTAAAGACAACAAAGAGAATATCACAAAAAAGGAGATTTAAAAATAGGATTCAACAATTTTTTTCTATTTTTTACCCTTGACTCAGGGAAAAAAGCTATTTTTAGGAGATTCTAGGAACTATGCTTTACGAAGAGAACCACTATAATAGGTTTTTTTACCCAAAATAATTCCACCATCTGGACTAATTTGATGAAAAATACCAGAAATAACCGTTGAGTCCGTTTGTAAACAAACCGAATCACCTAACCAGAGGGCTTTTTCTTGCCATTTCTGAAAAATAACGGCTCGATCCGACTGATAAAGTTCAAAAAAAGCTTGAAAAGAACGAAGGAATAAAGCCAAAAGAGCCTCCACAGATTTTTCATGCCCTTTTTCGCGCAAACAACGAATCGGATAGTCCGAAGACAAAACATTCGGAACAGAGGCAACATTAATCCCCAAACCCGCAATCAAAACATCCCCGTCTTGTTCAACTAAAATCCCGCCTACTTTAGATTGGCCAATAAATAAGTCATTGGGCCATTTTAATTTGACGCTTTTCAAATCAATGGCATTGGCCATAGACAATCCTGAAACAAAACATAAATCAGAAGGCTTCTTAAATAACGAGATCGGCAGTGCAAACGAAAAATAAAGATTTTCCTCTGGACTCTCCCATTTTTTCCCACGTTGCCCGCGACTTTTAGACTGCTGTGCGGCAACGACCAAAGGATATGGCGCGGTAATTGGGAAATAATCCTTAACCGTATCCTGTGTCGATTCCAAAAGATCAAAAGAATGAATCTTAAACATAATTTAAAAATTCCTCTTCCGTTAAAACTTTCACACCAAGCTCCGTTGCTTTTTTTAATTTTGAACCCGCACTTTCCCCGGCAATCACAAAATCCGTATTTGCGGAAACGGATCCAGAAACCTTCGCCCCCATGTCCAACAATTTTTCTTTGGCTTGATCACGCGTCAATTCCGACAACGTCCCCGTTAAAACAACGCGCTTCCCTGTAAAAATTGTTTTTTCAGTCTTTTTCTTTTCCAAAGGGATAATCGTCAATTCTTGATGAAATCCCATCATTAAATCCTGCATATGCGATAAAGAAAGAGCCGTTTTAATCTCATGCGCAATAATATCCCCAACACCATCAATTTCGTTGAGCTCTGCTTCTGTGGCAGCTTTTAACATTTCGATAGTTCTATAATTTTCAGCTAATGTACGTGCCAACACAACGCCAACTTGTGGCAATCCCAACGCATATAAGAACCGATCAAACGAAATCGTTCGACGGACTTCAATCGCCTCTAATAATTTAGTCGCAGATTTTTCACCAAAACCATCTAATGTTTTGATTTGATCCCGATAATGTTTCAAACGGAAAATATCCACCGGTGTTTTAATCCATCCTTTTTCAATAAACAATTCCAATTGTCGATCGCCAAGCCCTTCAATATTAAATGCCTTCCGAGACACAAAATGTTTGAGATGTTCATGAAATTGAGCCGAACACGCAAAGCCCCCTGTACATACATGGGCCGCCTTCCCAACTTGCCGAACAACCGGAGACTTACACACCGGACAAACATCTGGAAAAACAAAAGGCGTTGCTTTCTCAGGACGTTTATCCAAAATAACATGATCGATTTTAGGAATGACATCCCCAGCCCGCTCGATCACAACACTGTCGCCCACGCGCACATCTTTGCGTGCCAACTCATCGGCGTTATGGAGCGTCGCATGCGAGACAAAAACCCCACCGACATTCACAGGCTCTAAATCGGCCACAGGCGTTAAAACCCCGGTGCGTCCAACTTGAATCCGAATATTTTTTAAAACCGTCAGCGCTTGTTCTGGTGGAAATTTTTGCGCAATCGCCCATCGAGGAGCACGCGCAGTTGCCCCAACTTTTGCTTGTAAAGACAGGTCGTTAATTTTATAAACAACGCCATCAATATCCATCGGAAATTGACTGCGTCCCTCTTCCATCTTTTGATAAACCGCTTTTAATTCTTTTGATGTTTTTACAACTATAAAAAGATTAATAGGCAGTCCTAATTTCCGAATAAATTCAAAAAAGGCGCTCTGTGTTTGCCAACGTCTTTCAGAAACATCCCCCCATGTATAAACAGCCAGTTTCAAGGGACGGGTGGCCGTAATAGACGAATTTAATTGACGCAAACTCCCTGCGGACGCATTTCGAGGATTAGCAAAAACCTTTCCGCCAAATTTTTCCGCCTGAGCATTCATCGCCATAAAATCTTTTTTATCTATATAGACTTCACCACGCACTTCCAACACATCTAAATTCGTATCAAGGCGCGTCTTAAACCCTTTGATGGTTTTTAAATTTTCGGTAATGTCCTCACCTGTCGCGCCATCTCCACGAGTCGCCCCGCGCACGAATTCACCCTTTTCATACCGAGCCGCAAAAGCAACTCCATCTAATTTAGGCTCCACAATCATTTCAGGAAGTTCGCGCAATTGCGTGTTTTTCTTCACACGCGCTAAAAAATCATCTAATTCATCAAGGTTGAAAACATTATCTAAAGAAATCATAGGAATCGCGTGCGTAACTTTGGAAAATCCCGCCTTTACCGCACCACCAATTTTTTTCGACACCCCATATTTGCGAGCCAATTCTTTAAATTGAGTTTCAATCACTAAGGCTCTGTTTTTCAGGGCATCGTATTCCCCATCTGACATAATAGGGGCATCATGGGTGTGATAAGCTAAATCAGCCGCATCCAACTTTTCCGCGAGTGCTTTCAACTCGGATTCCGCGGCGTGAATATCAAAAAATAAATCCTGTTTTGGCATACGATCAGAATACCACGCACGCTTTTATCGTTCAACTTAATTCTTGCTTTCAAAAACGTTTTTGATATGATCTTCTTCCATGAACACAATTCTTATTTCCATTTTCGGATACGTCACCCTACTCATGGGGATTTCCCTTTGGCATCGAGAAAAAAATTATAATGCCCGCCAGGATTTTTTAATTGCGGATCGCAAACTCTCCGGATTAACCGCGGCTTTTACGATGATCGCCTCTTTTATCGGTGGCGGCACCCTGCTTGGCAATACATCGCTTGTTTTTAAATTTGGCTATTATGTGCTCCCCCTACTCATCATGCTACCCACAGGATTATTGCTCTTTATGTTCATGGCGCCGAAAATAAATCAACTCGCGAAAAAAGAAAAGTGGCTAACACTCTATGATATGTTTGAGAGCCGTTTTGGCGTTGAAACAAAAAATATTGTCGCCATTATTCAACTGATCAATATCCTGCTTATCGCATCTGTCGCCATGATTGGTGGCGCCCAAATGTTGCAGATTTTCACCGCCTACAGCTATGAAATGTGCGTCATCTTAATGGCCGCCATTGTCGGAGGCTATTTATCTATCGCCGGTTTTTCGGCGGTCGTAAAAACAGATATTATCCAGGCGATATTTTTACTGATGATTTTCGGTGTATTACTTATCTTCCTAACAATTTCCGCCCCCGCACCAGAAATATCATCGTATGCAGACTATGGCTTTACAACCATGCCCATTCACGTTGCGATATTTATGGGAATCATCGGGACAATTTTTTCCTTTGGGTCCGAAGATCTATACCAACGGGTTTATGCAACAAAAAATGTCCACGAAGTTAAAAAAGCACTCTGGATTACGTTTTTCATGTGGGGATTTTGTTATGTCTGTCTGATAGGCGCCGTTTTTAAATTAAAAATGCTTTTCCCAGAGCTCAACGGAGATATGGCTTTTTTAATAGGAATCAATAAAGTAATTCCAACGAGTGTGCACTGGATTGCATCTTTGGCGATCTTATCTGTATTGCTTTCAACCATAGATACCTTTGCCTTTAATGGCGTTTTAAACTTTAACAAACTCTTTTTTGAAAAGACGGACCACGGGAATCAAGCCATACTCATCCGCCGCATCAAACGATCCATCCCCATTTTT
>JAFGVS010000010.1 GCA_016937865.1 Alphaproteobacteria bacterium | reverse complement strand
TTTTACGTATTCTACTCATTTTTGATCTCCTTTTTGATCTAAATTAGTAGCTTAACACACTGTCCGAATTTTTGGGACCACCTCTTACAAAGATGATTGATATTTTAAATAAAGCTTTTCGGAAAAAGGGCGTTTATCCAAAAAAATATACGATTACGGGTGGCTATATTGTTCAATTAGGCGCTTTTTCAAATTTAAAGAATGCGCAAAAGCTGATCAATCAATTTAATGCGGCAAAAAAAATTACGATCAAAAAAATAGATAATAAAATTTTATATGTCGCTTTATTAACCGGTCTTTCTTATACAGACGCACAGTTGAAATGTTCAAAATTAAAAGAACAAGGGCAAGATTGTTTTATAAAGAAACCTTAGTAGTTGCAATGTTTGTTCATATTTTTTATCATGAGATTTCAATATAGTAAAAAGGAATTTTATGTCTACTCAAATTCGCGAAATTGTTTTCGATACAGAAACCACAGGATTGTCTCCACAACGCGGAGATCGTTTGATCGAGATTGGATGTGTTGAACTTATCGATAAAAAACCCACGGGGAAAGAATTTCATGCTTATTGTCATCCGGAAACAACGATTGTTGGTGCTGGCGCGTATGACGTACATAAAATTTCCATGGAATTTCTGGAAGGAAAACCCTTCTTTCGGGATATCGCACAAGATTTATTAGATTTTATTGGAGATGCGACACTGGTTGCGCATAATGCTCGTTTTGATATGGGTTTTGTAAATATGGAATTAGAGCGTGCTGGTCGAAAAGCGATTCCAAGCACGCAAGTTATTGATACGCTCTGGATCGCACGTAAGCGTGTGCCAGATTTAGCGAAACATACCTTAGATTATTTATGTGATCATTTTGGAATTGATAAAACGGAACGTGAAGATAAGGGACATGGGGCGCTTTTAGACTCACAGATTTTAGCGGAAGTTTATTTTGCGCTGGTTGTGGACCGAGAACAAAAACTCTTTAGTGCAAAAAAAGATAAAAAAACGTCTGTTGAAATTAAACGTGAATTTAAAGAACCTCGCTCTTTTGAAATACCTGTGGCGGATTTAGAAAATCATATGTCCTTTATAAGCGGTATGAAAAAAACATTCTGGAAGAAGGGTGAGTAACATGAAAAAGAATTTAATTACGTCTGCACTGCTTTATATTAATGGTGAGCCACATTTAGGACATATGGTTGGATGTTTGCTTCCTGCGGATGTTTATGCGCGTTATCGTCGTTTAAAAGACGAGGAAGCGTTATTTATTGGTGGGACGGATGAACATGGTGCGGCAATTGAAATAGCGGCTCAGAAGGCCGGAAAAAGCTATCGTGATTATTGTGATGAGCTCTTTGCGCAACACAAATCTATTTATCAAGATTGGAATTTATCTTTTGATTATTTAGGTCGTACTTCTGATGTAGAAAATCACGCTTTGGTTCAAGAAATTTTCAAAACCGTAGACAAAGCCGGTTTTATTGAAGAAAAAACAATGAAACAAATGTATTCCATCGAGGATAAACGTTTCTTGGCAGATCGTTATATCAAGGGAACTTGTCCACACTGTGGGGCAGAAGGGGTTGATGGGGATCAATGTGAATCTTGCACAAAGCTTTTAGATCCTATGGAATTAAAAGACCCGTATTCTGCAATTTCTGGATCTAAGAATTTAGAAGTGCGTGAAACAAAACATTTATATTTAAAGCTTTCTTCTCTGCAAGGAGATTTAGAATCTTGGATTGAAACCAAAGATTGGAATAAAACAACAAAATCGATTGCCCAAAAATGGCTGACAGAAGGTTTGCAGGATCGTTGTATTACCCGTGATTTGGAATGGGGTGTTTCTGTCCCGAAAGCAGGTTATGAAGGTAAAGTGTTTTATGTGTGGTTTGATGCGCCGTTTGGTTATATTTCTATGACTCAAAAGTGGGCTACAGAAAATAACAAAAATTGGGAAGATTGGTGGAAATCGGATCAAGTGGATTATACGCAATTTATGGCAAAAGACAATGTGCCTTTTCACACTGTATTTTTTCCAGCTGTTGAAATCGCATCAAAACAAAACTTTCATTTAGTCGATGATGTGAGTGGTGTGAATTATTTAACGATGGAGCACCGTAAGTTTTCAAAGTCGAAAAAAGTGGGTGTTTTTGCTTCACAAGCTAAATCCGAATTTCCGATTGATTATTGGCGTTATTATTTAACGGCACATATTCCAGAAGGATCTGATGCGAATTTTTCATTTGAAGAATTTATTATGATGATTAATAAAGACCTCAATGATGTTTTAGGTAATTTTGTTTTACGCGTCATGAAGTTCTATATTGCCAAATGGGGGACAAAAACACCTGAATCGCCGTATTTAGAACCAGAAATTATCTCTAAATTAGAATCGGTTACGCAGGATTATAAAAACGCATTTGATACAAAACAGTTCCGAAAAGGGATGATTGCATTGCGTTCTATTTGGACACTGGGCAATGAATATATTGCAGAAAAAGAACCGTGGTCGGTTTATAAAACAGATCCAGATCAGGCCAAAAAAATGATTGAAACAGGTTTAAAATTGATTGGACTTTTTGCTGTTTTGGCGAAACCTATTATTCCAGAATCAGCTGAAAAGATTGAAAAAATGATTACAGATGAATCACTTAAACTTCCAATAAGCGATTTAAAAATATGGTTTGAAAGTTGGTCCTTGAAATCCGAAATTGAAAAACCAGAGGCCGTTTTTGAAAAAATTGATCTTGGGAAAGTGGATGAATTAAAAGCAAAATACGGTGGTAAAAAAGATTAGATTATGTGTAAAAAAAGAGCCTCTTTCGAGGCTTTTTTAATCTTCTGTAATTGGACTTGGTGGCATGGGTGGGAGTGTGTCTAAATCTGTTGGTGCCCCTGTTTCCACAACTGGCGTTTCTAATGGCATATTTGTTAAAGGCGTTATGTCGTTGTTTTGAAGGGTTAGACCCTTTTTTAACATATCCATTTCTTTTAGGATTATTTCATTTTGATGTTCAATTACTTCTAGTTTTCCAGCTTGTGTGCTTATTTGACGTTCCATAAGAGAGATTCTTTGGCTCATCGATTCTGGTGGGTTTCCGATAAATCTTGGGCCACATCCTGCTAAGACAAGTGAAATAAGAAGTATTTTTTTCATGGTTTTTCCTTTTAATAAACGGTCCAGAAAATATTTTTCAATTCTTTCATTTTTTCCATCGCCATGCCCGTTCCACGGACAACGCATGTAAGTGGGTTTTCAGCGACAAAAACAGGTAGTCCTGTAGATTGACGGATCGCAGCGTCTAAACGTCGTAGGAGTGCTCCTCCGCCAGTTAAAACAATTCCACGATCAACGATGTCAGCTGCAATTTCAGGATCTGTTTGTTCTAATCCGGTTTTAACGGCTTCGATGATTTGATTTACAGGTTCGGATAAGGCTTCTGCAATTTCTGTTTCTGTAATTGAAATTTCCATAGGGACGCCGTTTGTAAGGCTTCGACCTTTGATTTCAAAAGATCGTTCATGGTTTTTATCTCGTGGTGCAATTGCACATCCAATTTCTTTTTTAATGTTTTCTGCGGTTGAATCCCCGATTAAAAGATTATGTTTGCGCCGGATATAATTAATTACGGCTGAATCCATTTTGTCTCCACCAACGCGTACAGAGCGGGCATAAACGATTCCTCCAAGAGACATTACGGCAACTTCTGTTGTTCCACCCCCAATATCAACAACCATGGATCCAGAAGGTTCTTGGATTGGTAGGTTTGCCCCGATGGCTGCGGCTACAGGTTCATCAATAAGGTAAACTTGGCGTGCACCGGCAACTTCAGCAGATTCTTGAATAGCGCGTCGTTCGACTTGTGTTGCTCCAGATGGTACACAAATGACAATCATCGGCGCAATCAGCACAGGGCCTTGTTTTACTTTGTTAATAAAGTGTTTAATCATTTCTTCGGCAACTTCAAAGTCGGCAATAACACCATCGCGCAAAGGACGGATGGCTTGGATATTTCCAGGGGTGCGACCTAACATTTTTTTTGCTTCTTCCCCAACCGCCAACACTTTCTTTTTGCCCATACGGTCGGTTGTAATCGTTACAACAGAGGGTTCGTTTAAGACAATCCCTTTGTCTTTTACATAAACAAGTGTATTTGCTGTCCCAAGGTCAATAGCAATATTAAATGAGAACATTTTTTTCATTCGATTAAACATGATGGGTTCTTTCTTTTCTTGATCGAGGTTTCTCGATATTTTTTAATTTTGTTTTTCGCCCAACCATTCGGAAAGAGATTCAAAGTTTTCAAATTCCATTTCAATGGTGATTTTGCCTTCTTTGTGGTGAGATAAATTCTTAAAGGCTTTTCCTATGACTTTTCGGGCTTCTTTTTCGTATTCCACCAATTTAACATGAAGTAAATCATTTTTCAATTCACTTTTTTCAATATTTTCTGGTGATATATTTTCTTTTTGTCGAAGATTTTTTTGTCGATCAATTTCTTTTTCTAATTCACGTACACTGCTTGTTGCTGCTGTTTGAGCCAAACCTTCTTGTGAATCGTTTTCAGCGCTTAATAACGTGCGGGCATGCGAGGCCGACATTTCGCCTTTTTGTACTTTATTTTGAATCTCTTTGGGTAAACTTAAAAGTCGGATGTGATTAGAAACATAGCTTTGGCTTTTTCCAATCCGACTTGCAATTTCTTTATAAGTATATCCAAATTTTTCGTGTAAGTCTTGAAATCCTTGTGCTTCATCAATTGGGGTCATGTCTTCCCGTTGTAAGTTTTCGATGATGGCGACTTCCAGAATTTCGCGATCTGTAAAGTTTTTAATAATGGCTGGAATCTCACGGAAGTTTGCAGCCTGTGCAGCCCGCCAACGGCGTTCTCCGGCGATTATTTCAAATAAATTATTTGTGTCTTTTTTTGGGCGAACCAAAATGGGTTGTAAAATACCTTTTACTTCGACAGATCGAATAAGGTCTTCCATTCCTTCGTCATTAAAAATACGACGTGGCTGATAGGGATTAGGTGAAATATTTTGAACAGGTAAATACGTAACCGCACCACCACCTTTACGAGAAACGAAGGATAGTTCGCTTTTTTTCTCTTTCATGAGGTCGGATAGACCTTTACCTAAATGTTTATTTCCTGTGCTCATTTTATGCTACCTTAGCCTCTTCTTGGCTTTCTTGTCGAGCTAAAAATTCAGCAGCAAGCTGTAAATATGCATCAGCCCCTGCGGAATGGATGTCATAAAGTAAAATTGGTTTTCCATGCGATGGGGCTTCGGATAAACGCACGTTTCGTGGAATAATTGTGTCATATACTGTGTCTCCAAAACATTGACGTACATCTTTTGAAACAATTTCAGATAAATTATTTCGTTTGTCATACATTGTTAACACGACACCTTCAATTTCTAAATGCGGGTTTAAGTCCCGTTTAACAGATGAAATCGTTTGGATTAAATGGTTTAAACCTTCTAATGCAAAAAATTCTGTTTGTAGGGGTATCATTACGCGATCGGCTGCGGTTAGCGCATTTAGTGTTAGTGTCCCTAAAGATGGAGAACAATCGATTAAAATATAATCGTACTTTGAGCGCAACGTAAATAAGACTTCTTTAAGCCGGTCGTATTGGCGCTCTAAATCGATTTCCGTTTGGATTAATTGTGTTGTTGCTGGAATTAGGGTTAAGTTTTCAATTTCTGTTGCGTAAAGCGTGTCTTCAATTGCTGCATTGTTTTTTAAGGCATCTCCAATCGTTTGGATACGCTTATTTAGGTCACAACCCAATCCTGTCGAGGCGTTTCCTTGAGAGTCTAAATCAATGACTAAAACTTTTTTATGGGACACAGCTAAAGCGGTTGCAAGGTTTACAACGGTCGTTGTTTTACCAACGCCCCCTTTTTGATTTGCAACAGCGATTATTTGTGCACGATTAAATGATAGAATATTATCTGGCATTTCCTCTCCTCTACTTCCGTAAGATACTATAGAGTCTTAAGATTCCCGCGTCAAGAGGGGAATGTTAAACTTTATTTTTCTAAAACGAAAAGTTTTTTGATTGGGATTCGGTTTTTAAATATATTTTATTTTTCTTCTTTTTAAATTTTTTTATTTTTATTTATTTTTTGCTTGCAACAGATTCGGCGATTCGCTATTTTCAATTTTAGGAGGGTTGCTTCGGGAACCTTTCTAGGGAAGAGAAGGAGAGTTTTGTGAATCATTTGATTCAACGCGTGTTTTATACGCGTCTAATGCGATTGAGTGCAATCGTTATACCTTTGTTTTTGGTTGCTTGTGATTTTGGTGGACGAATGGAAGATAAAGTCCGTTTGGAAGTCACTTCTTTTGAAGAATTACAAGGTTGGCAACAAGATGATTCACGACATGCGCTTATGTCTTTTGCGCGTTCATGCCAAAAATTTATTTCTTATGATGGGTGTCCAAAACAAGATAGTGCGATTTATTTAGACTGTGAAGAAATGAAAAACATTTGTTTAAAAATGCCGGCTTCTCCGGATCGCGTTTCTAAGCAAAAAGCTAAAAAATTCTTTGAAGATTATTTTACGCCATACCTTGTTTCTGATTATCAAGAAGGCAAAGTTGGTATGTTTACCGGTTATTATCAACCTGCGATCAAGGGTTCGCGCACAAAAACATCTTATTACAGTGCCCCAATCTATTCACCTCCGTGTGATTTGGTCAGCGGTCAGCCGTATTTAACCCGTGCACAAATTGAAAATCAAGGATTGGCCGGTAAATCAAAAGTTCTATATTGGACCCATCCTGTTGATTTATTTGACTTGCAAACACAAGGGTCTGGTGTTTTAGAATTACCAGATGGAAAAAGTGTTGAAATTGGCTATGCCGGTAATAATGGCCATACATATCAAAGTGTGACCATTGAAATGAAAAAACGCGGGATGAAGCCTGCGGAAGGATTTACCGCACAAGGTGTTTTAAAGCATCTTAAAAAACAGCCTTATCAAACCATGCGCTCTGTGTTGCAAACCAACCCACGTTATATTTTCTATAAAGAAAACGGTGTTGGACCTATTGGATCACAAGGGGTTGTCTTAACGCCACAGCGTTCTTTGGCGGTTGACCCGAGTTATATTCCGTTGGGTGTGCCGCTCTTCTTAAACACGACGGCAAAAGGATATGCTTTTAGAAAATTGGTTATGGCGCAAGACACAGGAAGTAAAATCTTAGGGGCTGTTCGAGGCGATGTGTATTGGGGAACTGGACACACGGCGCTTGAATGGGCTGGAAAAATGAAAAACGATGGAACGTATTATGTCTTATTACCAAAAAACGCCACTGTTTCTAACCGTTAGTTTTATGCTGTTGGCCTCGGCCAGTTTTGCAAAAACATCTTGTGAAGGCCGGACAACGTCAAAGCCTCCTGTTGTTGTCTTTAAAATTAATTACGGACAACCCAATTACAAAGATGTGACTTCTGATTTTATTTCTGAAAAATCAAAGAGCACTCATGCGCGCGGCTTAACCGAGGCGCGGTTTCAAATGACGTATGATGTAAAAGTCCGTGCCGAAAACAATTGTTTGTTTTTGGACACGCTCACCGTGCTGTATGGTTATGCGGATTTAGATATTTATATTACCAATCAATATGAAAAATCCAGCTGTGAATACAATCAAATTTTATCGCATGAAAATCATCATATTTTTGTGCACCAAGATGCGCTCCGTCAATATTCTACGCGGTTCGGAGAAACAATTAAACGGGTTGCAACCGCTATTCCGCCAGAATATATTAAAATTGGCGTAAAGAATGCAGATTTTCAAATTAATAAAATGATTTCCAGATTGAAAAATGATCGAGATCTTTCAAGGCTAGAGGCTGAATTTAATACGCAGCGCGAGAAGCAGAATGCTGATTTGGATCAGCGGGAGAATTACGAAAAGATTACTAAACGTTGTAAAAACTGGTAAAGTTTAAAAAGGCGTCTTTTGGGTCTATTTGTTCCGTTTCTGCGTGATCTGCGTGTCCTCACGTACCAAAACGTACGCTGTGGTACTCGACACTTGAAACGAAAAAATCCCCACCAAAACCATAAAAATAACTTAGTCGTTATTTTTACTTCCATCCTTTTTTATTCATTTCGAATCCTTTTATTTAATAGAAAAGACTCTGGCTGAGTCGTTTTTAAATAGCAAGAAATGAATCAGTTTAGGAAAAGGTTCCTAATTATGGTGAGATCCCGGATCAAGTCCGGGATGACGGTTTACAATAACAGGGATTTTATTTTAAGAATTTGCCAAAGGTGGTTTTTATGGTTTTGCGCATGAGATCTCCGCCGTGGCCGAGTTCGGGCACGATGATGAGCTTTGATTTCGGTAAGGCTTTATGTAATTCCCAGGCTTGTTCAACCGGGCAATTCATATCTAATCGATTGTGGAGAATAAGCGTTGGGATGTGTTTAATCTTTTTGGTATCGTTTAAGATTTGATTGTCTTTTAAAAAGTAATCATGGGTGCTGTAATGCATAAAAATGCCGAATTTTTTTATATCCTCTTCTGTGGGTGTTTCTGTTGAAAAGGATGGGTTTAAAGACCCCACCATGCTTTCGTATTCGCCAAGTAATCTTTTAGCCTTTATCCGGTCTTTTTGGGTTTTTGATTTGAGTAAATTGGCATAGTACGTCATATAATCAGAAGGGGCGTTTGATGTTATTTTTTCCATCATATCAGGATAGAAAATACGGCTTTGATTGAAACACCAATCCTCGTCTTTATCGCGGGCCAAGAAGATGGATCCAACGGCCAATTGAGAAACTGTTTCGGGGTACTTTTGTGCAAAAAGGAGAGCCACGGTTGATCCCCATGACACCCCAGATACCATGCATTTTTTGATTTTTAATGAATCTAATAATCGTTTTGCATCTTTTAAAATATCGCCTGTCGTATTGTTTTCTGTTTTTCCGTAGGGTTTAGATTGACCGGATCCTCTTTGATCGAATCCAATGATGCGATATTTCTTTAGGTTAAACATTTTAGCGTGTTTGGGTTTATACTGACTTCCTGGTCCTCCGTGAAAAACAAGGATCGGTTTTCCCGTTGGATTTCCGATTTCTTGGAAGAAAACATCGTGGCCATCTTTTGTTGGTAGGTATCCACTGTTAAAAGGTTTTGGATGTCTTTTGAAAAAATTAAACATAAAAATTCCTTCTAAATAGGTAATTCAACAATAACGCGGAGGCCGCCCATTGGGGATTCGTCCAAGGTTAATTTTCCACTATGTGAATCGATGAGTTTGTGCGCGATCGTTAGTCCCAGGCCTACACTTTCTTTTTTAGAAGAGCGGGATTCATCCATGCGTTGGAATGGTTTTAGCATTTGTTCGCGTTTGTCGGCTGGGATACCCACACCATCATCATCAATGATAATTTCAATGACTTCTCGGCGGCGTCTAAATTCGATGTGTACTTTCTTTTTTCCATACGCAAGGGCATTCTTAATCAAATTCGAAAAGGCGCGCTTGAGGTCCATATAACGGGCGCGAATGATCACGTTTGGAATGCTTTCTATTTCAAGCCGTTTTTCAGAGTGACGGAAGTCGCGTTTGATGTCTTTTATAACGGCCTCGAGAGTCATTTTTTCAAAAGGCTCTTTCGTTTCTTCCCGTGCGAAAGTTAAGTAGCCATCAATCATTTTTTCCATTTCTTGGATGTCTTGTTGTAAATCTTCGGTGTTTTTGGTGTTGCTCATCATTTCAAGCGTGAGTTTCATGCGGGTCAACGGCGTGCGCAGGTCATGTGAAATGGCGGCCAACATTTGGGTTCGAGAATCAACGAATTGTTTAATGCGATGCCGCATCAGCAAGAAGGATTGCCCGGCTTGACGAATCTCTTTTGCGCCACTTGGACGAAAGATGGAATCTTCTCCGCGACCAAAGCGTTGTGCCGCACGGGTTAGGCGTTTGATCGATCTGATTTGGGTATAAACAAACGGTGTCATCAAAAGAACAATTAAGAAAAAACTCCCTGCGATCCAGGCTAAGAAAATGTGAATGGTGCTTTGATAAACCATGTTTAAAGGTGTTTTGATTTCTAATATTCCATGGGGTAATACCGCATAAATCGTCATTTCCTTTTTTTGCACATAGGTATAAACAGGGTATTTAACATTGTGGCGTACAAAATGTCTGAAATAATGCGTTTGAAAATCATGTTGTCGGTTTAAAACAATAGGAGACTTTTCATAAAATTTTGTTTTAAAGCCAAAGGCTATTTCGTATTTTTTAAAGAGACTTGGATATTCTTTTGTTGAAATACTTTGCGTGTCTGACACCACTAATTTTATTTGATTGGTCAGGGTGCGAGCCAGCTGTTTTCCTGTTTCTTCCCAATGTCTGTCGTAGAAAAACTGTCCCGACAAAATGACTGCGAGGAGGAGAGGTAAAACGGTGATGGCAATTATTCTGCCAACAAAGGTGCTTGGAAAGACTCTCATAAAATATTCTTCTTTTGTTCGTGGAAATTAATTCTATGGGTATAAATTGCCGTTTCGCGAACATCATTCGACATACCCCATGTGCGTCTTCGTTCTAAAACGATAATTTCTCCGCTATATAAGCGCTGCGCTTTAATTTTATCTTGAGTTAATGTTGCGAATTTCATTTTTTTTATTTTATCCTTGTTTTAAACGATAGCCTTTATGGCGGACGGTTTCAATTAAGTTTCCTTTTTCGTCATTTAGTTTTTGACGCAGGCGTAAAATTTGTACCGTAATGCCTTGTTCTGCAATTCCGAGTGTGTTTGCAATCAATTCTTTTGAAACCGGTTTGTTTGGGGTTTTAGTCAGTAAATCTAAGATCATCTGATCGGTTGATCCTAATTTTATTTCAGACTCATTTTCATGGAGTATTTTATTTTTTCGATCATATGAAAATGAACTAAAACTTACTGTTTCGGTTGTTTTTGTTCGATTTAAAATACTTTTAATGCGCAGCAATAATTCTTTTGGCTCAAAAGGTTTTGAAAGATAGTCGTCTACACCGGCTTCAAGGCCTGTTATTTTGTCTTCCGTTTCCCCAAGGGCGGTTAGCATTAATACAGGGGTGTTGTTGTTTTTACGGAGTTGTTGAACAAATTCTATTCCGTTTAAGTGCGGCATCATGCGGTCTGCGATAATAAGATCAAAGGCACTTTTTGTTGCCAAATTTAAACCTTCTTTGCCGTCTTTGGCCAAGGCCACTTTGAATTTGTTTTTAGTTAAAAATTGTAGAAGGAGGTCTCGTAACCTCTCATCATCGTCTACAATAAGCAGATGTGGTGTCATTTCAATAATTCTTTCGTGAATTTCTTGGCATCATAGCGGATAAGATTTTCTTTCTTTTCCCCAAGGCCTAGAAAGATAATAGGGATAGAAAATCTTTTTATCAAGGAGTAGATAAACCCTCCTTTAGATGTGCTGTCTAGCTTTGTTATAACGAGGCCCGAAATTGGTAAGGTTTTTGAGAAATGTTCAACTTGTGATAAGGTGTTTTGGCCTGAGGTCCCATCTAAGACAAGCCAACAGTTTTGTGGATAGTTGCCTAGTTTTCCAAGTACGCGGTGAATTTTAGATAGTTCCGCCATGAGGTTTTCGTTGTCGTGTAGGCGTCCAGCGGTATCTATTAGTAAAATGTCCGTTTTATTCTCAATCACCTTTTCTAAGGCTTTATATGCAATTCCAGAAGGGTCTTTATTCATTTCGCCTTTGACAGAAATGCCGAGTGTTTCCATGCGGTCTTTTAATTGTTGTATGGCGCCAGCACGAAAGGAGTCACACCCGGCAACAGCCACTGTTTTACCTTTTGATTGAAAGAGAGAGGCGAGTTTATAAAGTGTGGTTGTTTTCCCTGCGCCATTTACACCAGACACTAAGATTACATGCGGTTTTTCATCTAGTTTTAAGTCTGTTTCCCCTTTTTCTAATACAGGTAACATTTTTGTATAAAGGTATTCTTTGATTTTTTCTATAGATATGTCTGCGGGGAGCTTTTCCAATGATTCACTTAGTTCTATTGAATCGATGGGGGAAATGTCGGCTTGAATCAGTGTTTCTTCAAACGCGTCGCGCGTTTTATCGTCGAGCTTTTTGCCGATAAAGACTTCACTTAATTTTTTTCCAAGGTTTCCAAACATGTTTTTATTTATCTTCTTCTGTTTTTAATTCCATCGCAAAATCAATTAATTTGAATCCGCATTTTTGATAAAAAGGAATGTTTTTAGGATCTTCTTTCCATGCAAATAAACGAACGCGTTTGTACTTTCTTTCATTTACTCTGTTCGTAATTTTCATTTTATTCTTTTAAACACTCTAGTCCAGGGAGTTTTTCTCCGCTGATATAGCTTAAGAAGGCTCCGCCTGCTGTGGAAGCATATGAAATACTATTTGTGACACCTGTTTTTTCAAGGCACGCGTGGATGTCTCCACCACCCGTGACCGAAAATAAGTCTTTTTGGTGTGCAATGTATTTTACAATTTCATAGGTGCCTTTTTCAAAAGGGGGAATTTCACACACACCGAAAGGGCCATTCCAAAGAAGTGTCTTGTGTTTTTCTATGTGTGTTTTGATCAGTGCAATTGTTTCGGGGCCTATGTCCATAATGGATTCATTTGTGCCCACCTCATCTATTTTTCGGATTGCGGTGTCTGTAGGTGTTTTTACAGCGACATCGACAGGCAAGATGATTTTCTGCTGCCCTTTTTTAATAATTTCTTTGGCAACATCAATTTGTGTTTCTTCGAATAAAGAATTTCCTATTTCAAATCCTTGGGCTTTTAAAAATGTATTTGCCATGGCTCCGCCTAATATAAGGGTGTCGAGTTTATCCATTAAGTTAAATAAAACTGGCGCCTTTGTGGATATTTTGGCACCACCAAATAAACCAATGGCTGGTTTTTTCGGTGTATTTAGTAGATAATCTAGGTTTTTAATTTCATTTTCAATTTGTGGCCCTGCTGCGCTGGGTAAAAAATGTGTAATGCCTTCGGTTGAGGCATGTGCACGATGCGCTACAGAAAAACCATCATTGATAAAAAGATCCCCCAGGCGTGCAAGTTGTTTTGCAAACGCAATATCATTCTTTTCTTCGCCTGGATAAAATCGTATGTTTTCAAGTAAGACAATTTCGTTTGGTTTTAAAGAAAGGTTTAATTCCGGTATTGGTGTTTCAATCAGCGGGATTTTTAAATACTCTGCAATAGGCTTTAAAGAAAGATCTTTTGACCATTGGCCTTTTGGGCGCCCCAAGTGTGAGACAAGGATCATTTTTGCGTTCTGTTTTTTTAAAGCAGTTAAGGTTGGGATAAATTTATCAATACGGCTTGTATCTGTTATTTTACCGTCTTTTAAAGGGACATTGAAGTCCGTCCGTACAATGACGGTTTTGTTTTTTAAATTCCCTAAAGATGTTATGTTTTTCATCTGGATCAGTATACATAAAACTAAAAAAGAGTCAATTTGATATTTTCGACTTGATTTTTGAAAAATAGGTTCATATAATCCCCGACGTTGTGGGTGCTTAGCTCAGCTGGTAGAGCAGCTGACTTTTAATCAGCGGGTCACAGGTTCAAGTCCTGTAGCACCCACCATTTTTTTCTATTAAGGACGTCCTATATGGGCGTTTTTTTATGTAAAAATTTTTTAGGAAAAGGTCTTGTTTTTTGTTTTGTGTATGCTAATATCTTACCTATAATAGTCAAAAGGGGCTATGAAAACTCTATAAAACCTAAATAAGGAGGAAGCTGATGAAAGCTTTACTAAAACTTGTACTTGTTGTTGTTGTTGTTGTTGGGGCATACATGCTTTTAACAAATAAAGAAGCACCTGTTTCTGAAGAAGTTGCTGTTGAAGCAACTACCGAAACTGCAGCACCAGTTGCTGATGTTGATGCTGTTGCAACAGAAGAAGTTGCTGAATAAGTCAATTTATTAAAAAAGAATCAATCCCTTTATTTAGGGGTTGATTTTTTTTTAGGGACTCGTTAGAATGTCCTGGTCTTTTAAGGGCGTGTAGCTCAGTTGGCTAGAGCTTCCGGTTTACACCCGGACGGTCGCAGGTTCGAGTCCTGCCGCGCCCACCATTTTGTTTTAACTTCACGATTTTCTGAATTTAGGGTTTCCTGCGACTTTGCCTTACGGCAACGGTCTACGGTTGTAATTCCTATTTCTGTTCACATAACGTGAACCCCCAACAAATGGGGCGAAATGGGTCCCTTTCCTCCCTGCGGTCATCGGTCCTGCCGCGCCCAC
>JAFGVS010000009.1 GCA_016937865.1 Alphaproteobacteria bacterium | reverse complement strand
TTGCAAAGCCGTCAAAATTTCTTTTTCAGACCATGTGTTTAGCTTGGCTAAATTTTCCAATGCATCGTGGATGACGTTCCCAAAAAGCAGGCTTTCTTTTTTGTTTTCAAATTCGTCTGGCGCATAGAGTTTTAAAATGTATTTTGCGTAAAAAGCATATGGGTCGCGCATCCACATTTCGACGGATGATGCGGATAATCTATTGGGGCGTGCGTGAATTGGTGGGCTGAAAGAAGCAACGGATTGTTTCACCTCTGCACCACCTTCATCCAAGTGTATGGCTTGTTCTAAAAACGGCGATTCCGGCATTTTTTGATTTAAAAGAGCCTCTATGCGTTCTGTAAATCTGGAGGGTTGGGTTGGAGATCCGCCGCTAACAGTCGTGCGTGTTAGAAGAATATTTTGTTTTGAAAAGGCCGTCGCAAAGTCGAGTGCCATGAGGCCAATTTTTCGAGATAGGGAGGGTAATCCTAATTGGGTGCGCATGGCTTCATTTAAGATGGGATCATCTTGTGTTGGACGGGGAAAATTGTTTTCGTTTAAGCCACTTAAAATGATCAAATCGGCTTCTTGCATTCGGGCTTCTATGGGGCCTAAAATGAGTGCATCTGCATCTGTGTTGAATGTTTTTTTGACGCTTATTTTTTGGAGGAAAGCGGGTAGTGTTTTTAGGAAATCATTTGCTGACAGCGTCCAATCATGACCACTGTTTTTAATGTCTTCAAATAAGGTGTTGAAAACCGTGTTTGTATGGTTGGTTAGTCTTTTGAAATTTTGCAATAAAAGATCAAGATGCTTTTCAAAAGTGTTTTCTTCGCCATCAAATTTCCATAAGTTTTTATCTATTTTTTCAAAGAGGGTATGACCCGCTTCTATTTTTACGCGGTCGCGATCGGTTAAGGATAAAAAAGCGGGGATGCTGTCTTTTAAAACAGATTCTGGTTGTGTGGTTCGTAGGAAAAGTTCAAAGTCATTTAAATCCTCTTCTTCAAAAAGAATGCTTTCTGTTTTTAAGAGGCTGAGTATATTTTGTGGGCTGTCTTGATTTAAGACATTTAAATAACATTCGAATGTTTTGCCAAGTGGTGTTTCGTTTAGAGCCGGCTGGACACTGTCTTCTAAAATTAAGTTTAGGCGTGAAAAAGCATGGCGTACGTGTGTGGCGAGATCTCTATCTGATGTGATAATCAGTGTTTTTTTGTTTTGTTTTTTTTGGTCTAAAACCGCCAATGCAATCGCGAGTGCTTCTATCTGTATTTTAGGGGCCGCAATAACCTTTGTTCCATTTAAAACTCCGGTTGAATCGATTGTTTCGTTTTTCCAATTTGTGGTTTGTGTCGGCGGTAAAAAGGCTTTTTCAATAAAGATCTCACGTTTTGATTTTTGGCCTATGTGCTTAATGCTTTTGAGGTCGATATCTAATTCTGTGAGTGTTTGTTTGAATCCAAAGGCGGCATGGGTTTCGTCGATATCATCCCATTGTTCTTTTGTGTAGTCTGGAATGCCTTGAAATAGAATATGACCATTTGGTTGGAGGTATATTTCTTTGAGAAGTTTTCGGGTTGTGGGTAAACTTCCTGTTGATCCAATTGCAAATATACGGCCTTTTTTTCTCTCTTTTAACGTTTCTATGAAATGATCTAATTGATTTATTTTATATGCCCGTGCCTCAGGTTTTTTTTCGCCTGTGACGATTGTTGGCCAATAGTTTTTTAAAAGGTTTAAGAAAGAGAGCGTTTTTTGATAATGATCATTTAGGTTTTCATCCACGATCGTTTCAATATTTTCGAGAGTGAGACGCTCTGTTTGTATTTTGTCGAGTAAGCTTAAAAGCTTTTCACCCCAGCTAAAGGCACGACTTAAAGATAAATCTTTAAAATGCCTCTGGATTAATTGCGTCATTAAAATTTGGCGACGCTCCGTTGAAAGTGTTTCGGTGGTTAGATCGTCATCGCTTTCGGCTTCATCGAAAGAGAGAATTTCTGGCAGGAAGAATGTTTTTTCTGGGTTGTGTTTTAGTAAATAGTCGATGAGTTTTCGTTTGGCACGCATCGTTGGGACGAAAATTAAATCATCCAATGTGATCGGCAAAACGGTTTGTGCGAACGAATCAAGTAAGTTGGTTGAAAGACTGTAATTTATAATCATTTGTGGTTTTTCTTTTTTCTCAGGGGGAAATTAGGAATGATCGTCTTAAAATTACATTCCCCCGGATGTAATTTTTTCACCGATCTTTTTTCTTTAAGGCTTCTTTTAAATCCATTAATCGTAAATATTCGATGCTGTTTTTATCTAGCGTTTTTTCCGCTAAATAGATTTGTTTTTTTGCTTCTTCTTTTTTTTGAATCGCAGCGTTATATTCCGCCAAGGCATACGCTTTTAACCCCGGTTTTTTTTGTTTTCCATAGATGATTCCAAGGAGTTGATAGGCATAAATTAAACTTGGGTCCTCCATGAGTAAAATGGAGAGTTGGGTTTGTAAAGAGTCGAGGTTGACGTTTTTATCTTCTAGGGAAGCGGAGACGTATTCCAATTGAATGAGTGGCGATTGATCTGTATAAATAAGTGCTTTTTCATAGGCTTTTATTGCCGCTTTTATTTCGCCGGCTCCAAACAGAATTTGCGCATATGTTTCGTGGAAGTAACCATTTTTAGGATATTTGTTTAAAAGGTATTTTATTGGCTTTAAGGCCTCTTTATATTTTTTTTGACGTAAGTATGCAAAGCTTTGGGCGTAATGTTTATAGTCCGTTTCTTTTGCATAACTTCCTTTGATTTCAGACGGCAGAAAATAACCTGTTATTTTTGCTTTTACCCATTGGAATTGTTCCGAGGGTTTTTCTAATTTTTTATTTAAATCACTGTCTTTGCGCATCCGCTCTTCTAAATAAGATTCACGGTCTTGTGTTAGTGGGTGGCTCATATAATAAGGGGAAATATTTTCACCAAGGAGAAGTTTTGATTGTTGATTTAATTTGGTCATGAAACCCAAAAAACCCTGTGCTGAATTGTCTGTTGCGTCTAAGATTTGAAGCCCAATTTCATCAGCCATTCGTTCTTCTTCGCGAGAATAGCTGAGGAGGCTTTTTGTGGCGATATCAGAGGTTCCCATCATTAGGGCCATTCCAGCCTGTGCGGAATCCCCTCCGCCAAACATCGCGAGTACCCCCAGGGCCATTCCAGCCATCGCGGCGTTTTGTGTGTTTTTTAGTCTTTCTTTCATGCGGGCAAGATGTCCGCCTTTGATATGTCCTGTTTCATGTGCAATTACGCCTGTGATTTCATTTTCATGATCTGCCATTAGGAATAGGCCTGCATGGATATACATATTTTGTCCGTTGGTCACAAATGCATTGGGGGTAATGTCACCAAGTAAATGTATTTTTACATTTTCAGGGGTTAGATCAGCCTCTTTGAAGATAGGCGTTGTGATTTGTTTTAAGAAAGATTCTATTTCTGCGTCTCGTAAACCGAAAATAGCACGCTTTGCGTTTGCAAGCGTGCTGACGCTGATGAATGCAAGAAAGATGATAGTAAAACGAATCAGTCTTTATCCTTTATGTGCAGAGGTCCCCGGTTCTTATTCTCCGCTTAAAGTTACGAAGGACTTCGTCACGGGGACGAAAGTTTTATTTCTCTACTTTTTTGTTGTTTTTGTAATTTCGGTGTCGGTTATTTCGATGGCCTTGATTGTTTCGATTTCCCTGATTTGAATTACTTTGATTATTTCGGTTCCCTTGATTTGGATTCTTCCGATGGTGGTGTTGATGCTGTGGTTTTTTCTTTGGTTCTTCAGCTTTTTTTTCTTTTTTTATGCCGAAGAGCTTTTCCCACAATGTTGGTTCGGAGCGCGCAGATTGATTATATTGCTGTGTTTTTCGAATAGTGTCTGCATCTTCTTTTTCAAGTTTATTTTTCTGGTCATTTCTATAATGTGGTTTGTTTTCACCGAAATATTCGCCAGTATGTTTGTTTTTTGCTAAGGTTTCGAGTTTATAATCATGGATAGACAAGATACTGTCGTCTCCGTTGATAATAATGCTGGTTTCGTATTTTTCTTCCATTAATAAAATGTCTGCACGTTTTTGATTTAACAAATAGAGGGCAACCATTGAAGGCACAGATAGGTAGAAACGAGCTGAGCGGAAATGGACTAGTTTGTCTTCTAGTTGACGTAAAATGAAGACAGCCGCTGTTTGAACAGATGCAACAACACCCAATCCACGACAATGTGGACATTTGATGTAGGATGATTCTAGGAAACTTGGGCGGAGGCGTTGACGCGAAAGTTCCATTAATCCAAAAGCTGAAATTTTTCGCATATCAATTTTGGCACGGTCTGGACGCAATGCGTCACGCATGCGTTTTTCGACTTTGAAATTGTTGCCTTCTTCTTCCATATCGATGTAGTCGATTACAACAAGGCCAGCAAGGTCGCGCAAGCGCATTTGACGTGCGATTTCATCTGCTGCTTCGAGGTTTGTTTGAAGGGCTGTTTCTTCAATTCCTTTTCCTTTGGTTGATTTCCCAGAGTTAACATCAATTGCAACCAAGGCTTCGGTTTGACCAATGACAATGGACCCACCAGAAGGCAGACGCACTTCTTCGGCATGGATGTTTTCGAGTTGTTTTTCAACGCTGTACTCCATAAATAGTGGGACTTTTCCTTTGTGTTCTTTGAGGAGTTTCCCTACTTTTCCAGTCATTGCTTTGTAGAAATCTTTTGCTTCGTTGAAAGCCTGTTTCCCATCGATAATAACTTCATCAATGTTTGGTTGAATCATGTCACATAGAATACGTTTAATTAAGCTACCCTCTTCATGGACAGTTGCTGGAACAGATGCATCATAGGTGCGTTTGCGAATTTCATTCCATAGGTTTGTTAAATAGTCATAATCTTGTTTTATTTCAGCGGCACTGGCTTCTATCCCAGCCGTTCGTACAATGGCTGTTACATTTTCAGGAATATCAATTTTTTTCAAAATATCGCGGATGCGTTTACGGTCTTCGCGTTTATAGATTTTACGGGAAATTCCATAAGAGCTGCGTTTGTTGCTGTTTGGCATTAATACAGAGAAACGGCCGGGCAATGAAATATAGGTTGTTAAGGCAGCCCCTTTATTCCCACGCTCTTCTTTGACGACCTGAATCAAAAGAACTTGGTTTGGTTTTATGACATTTTCAATTTTGTATTTTTTTAATAATTCTCTTTTAGATAGATCGTCGTCTTTTCCGATTTTTGTATCGGATAATGTTTCAATGGCGTCGTCATTATCTGTATCTAATGGGTCCATGTCGGCATCTTCATCACTGAGATCTTTTTTACGTACTTCAACGAGTTTCTTCTTTTCCTCATCCGAGATTTGGAAATAATCTGGGTGTATTTCAGAAAATGGCAAAAATCCGTGGCGTTCGTTTCCATAGTCGACAAAAGCGGCCTGTAGAGAACCTTCGACGCGCATGACTTTTGCCAGACAAATGTTGCCTTTATCTTGTTTTTTTGTTGTTGTGTCTACGTCAAAATCTTGAATAACATTGTTATTGTTTATGATTGCAGAGCGTAGGTCCTCTGGATGGTTTCCATCAATTAATATCTTCATTTTATTGTTCTTCCTTATATTTTGGGAAGTTTATTTTGTTTGTGTCTATTCTCATTTCTGCGTGATCTGTGTGTCCTTGTGTATCGGTTTCTTTAAAAATACATCTCCCGGATGTTTTTTTATGCGAAATTTACATTGCGGTACGCGACACTGGAAATAAAAATATATTCTAAACATAATCATTTGTGGTTCACCACAAACTTAAACTTCGTTTTGGCCTCGTTATTGAGGTCTTTATTTTTTCCCTGTAGAGGGGTGTTACGTTTGCCTTTATTGAGGCGTTTTTTTCTGGAAGTTAATTTATGGAAAGGATTTGATTATTCACGATGATACCCCGTTTTGTTTGTGGAATCATATGAATCAAATTGTCTTTGTCTGCCTTGTTTTTGCAGGGCTCCATAGAAATTAACTTCTTGTTTTATTGCGTGTGCTTCTCCTTCTTGGTCTATTAAAGCCGCACAGGCTTTTTCGGCTGTTTTGAACATAACAGCCGCTTTTTGAACCATTTGGTTACAAATCCGTGTTATCAAAGTTGTCAGAAATTTTTTCAAATTTTTTCCTTTGTTTGATTATTCCTTGATAATGACTCATGTGATCTTAAAACACAAGTTTTTTCTATTGTATCTTTATGGTCGAACTAAATTTATAAAAATATAT
>JAFGVS010000008.1 GCA_016937865.1 Alphaproteobacteria bacterium | reverse complement strand
TGTTTTAAAAAATGGAAACCCTGAAACGTTTAAACAGGTGATGGATTTTCCATGGGCAGAGCCTGTCTTGATTTTAACGGGTGAGCACACCAATTTGATCCGCCATTTTGCACAGACCCACAACGCGACCTATTTAACGACGCTTGACGTTAAAATCCGGCCGAAATCACTGTATATTTTTGAAAACGTGGATGCTTTTTTTAAACAAAATGAACAATGTGCGGCGGATGTTTTTTCTATGCCCATGGCCTCTGAATCTGAAAAACAGTTCTTTTCTTTTTTAGAACATTTAAAAAGTGTTCATAGTTTTTTGTTGTTAACCGCAACGACTCCCCCGAAACAGTGGGCTGTTTTTCTGGACGATCTACGATCCCGATTCAAAACCATGCCTGTTATTTCTTGATTTCAGCTTGATGCTTGGATAGACTCGTTTTTTGATCATAGAAAAGAAGGATTATAAATATGCGTATTGGTGTTATGACTGCGGGTGGCGATTGCGCCGGATTGAATGTCGTTTTAAAAACGCTCGTCAGAGGTGCGGCGTATCGTGGTTGGGATATTATTGGTATTAAAAATGCCGCCCATGGTTTGGTTCAAAATCCAATCGATTCTATTGATCTGACGACAGAGACTTTTCCTCAGTTTATTGATATGGTTTCAGGAACCTTCTTAGGGTCTAATCTGCGGAAACTAAGCGATGCCAATATTGCTGATTGGTCGCCCTATAAAGGCAAATATATTGTTGTAAACGCCGATCGCTCTTTTGTCGTTTTAGATGATGTTTTCGAAAAACAAATCAAAAAACTAAAACTCGATGCCTTAATTTTAACGGGTGGTGATGACTCCTTACAAAAAATTGCAAAACTTTGTTTGCCCATCAATCTCCCTGTGATTGGTATTCCAAAGACCATTGATAATGATATTAAGAGTATTGATCGTTCCATTGGTTTTGATACCGGTATTCAAGAAGTTGTTCATTTATTAGATAATTTGCGCACCACCGCTTATTCTCATCATCGGATTATGGTGCTTGAAACGATGGGAAACAGCAGCGGACACCTGGCGATGCATGGCGGGGTAGCCGGTGGCGTTGATGCCATTATTGTTCCTGAATTTAACTATTCTAAAGATAATCTTATTAAGCATATTCAAACTATTTTGAATACTGAAAAACGTTTTTCCGGTCTTATTGTTGTTTCAGAAGGTGTCAAACCGAAAGACCCGGCCTTTAAATCTGCATCTAAAGAAATTGTTTCTTGGTTGGAAAACGCCTCTATCTCTTCCCGCGCCATGGTTGCGGGTCATTTTCAACGCGGTGGCAAACCGTCCGTTTATGATCGTGTGCTTGCCTTACGATTGGCGAACCATGCCTTGGATATGTTGGATCAAAAAAAGCCTAATTGCATGGTTTCGATCCGGAATGACAAACTTATTTCTATTCCAATTAAGGATTTAGAAACAGATTCTACTCGCCTTTTAAAGAAATCAGATACCATCGTTCAAGCCGCCCAATCGGCTGGGATTTATGTTGGGGATTAAAAAAGCCCAATTGGGCTTTTTTTATAGTGTTAGTCTTTTTCTATCTTTTTTAAATTTCTTTCCGCTACCCCGAGATCCTTCGCAACGGTTTTAATAACAGAAAGAGAAAAAAATACTTTTTATCTCCTCCCAAATTCACACCACCCTCTCGAATCCTTGACTTTTGCGCAAATCTTCTTTACTTATTGCTTTAAATATTAACAGAGGAGCTCAATATGAAAAAAATTATTTTTATGGTTTCGATGGTTTCGATTCTTTATTCTTGTGCTGAAAATTCAAGCCGTCTGACGGATGATGCCGCGAAGTCAGCGACCCCCGATACTTTTACGGTTACTTTTCCTCCGAGAGATCCTCTTGATGATCTTCCCGATTCCGTTAAAGAAGGATTGTTGGAACGCCTAAAAAGCATTGAACCCGATGATTCCCGAGATACATTTGTTTACGGAGGTGACACTGTTTTTCTGATTAATGGCGATTATCATTTCACATGGTCGGATATTGACACCAACCAAAGAGAATAAATATACTTCTTTTTTCTTCCCCCTTGCAAAGTGTTAAACCTTTGATTAGTATAGGACCTAGAGGAAAGAAATATATGCCAAAGACCACCTATCCACAACTCATTACTGTTAATGGAAAGACGTATGCCGTCGGTCTTTTTTGGCAGCCTTTACCGGGCGGTAGTCAAAAGCTCCACTTTGTCGAACGTACGGCACGCTCTTTAATCGGCGGTGCCCAACTTTACTGCACTAAATCGGGAGGATCACCTCAATTTGGGCTGGGCTTTACCAAAAAAGGACATAAAAAAAATCTACCTGTTGCAACTCTTTCCGTGGCCGCCGCACTCAAAGACAAAACCTCTATGTTGGCCGTTTTCAAAGTTAAAGAAGGGTGGTGGATGGTCGTACAACGCAACAACCTCCTTTTGCCTGAAGACGATTTTTTATTCGACAATGAAGACGAGGCGAAAAAAGCTTTTAAAGACCTTCTGTCTTTACCGGATTGGGGTTATAAAATCGCCCCGGCATCTTGGTCCATTGATGGGACACAAGATATGGAAGTCGGCAATTTATTAGAACGCGTGCGCCCCGTTACTCTGCAGCCTTTGGCCACGAAAAACCACATGATGTTAATTTTTGCCCTGATTGCGCTTGTCGTTGGCGGATATTTTTTGAAACCTCTATTGTTTCCAAAACCACCTACCATGGCTGAAATGAAGAAAAAATCAAAATTTACGCCAAAGAAGCTCCCAAAAAAAAATCAAATGGGCCAGGCCGTAGATGCGGCAGAATCAACCCTAAAAGCGATTCAACACATTGTCTCTATTGAAAAGAAAAAAATGACTTGGGAAGGCTTGTTGGATTTCAAGGAACATGCCGCTTTTTGCCAGAACGGTTTGCGCTATTTCGGACAATCTATTCCTGGATGGGCCTTGTTTGAACTTAGCTGCGACGACAAAGAACTCCGTGCCCGTTATGAACGCCGTGGCGGATCTTTGGACTTTTTTGAGACAGCGTATCAAACCTATTTTCCCCAAGCCAAAATGGAAACCGAGGGTCGGGGTAGCACCATTTGGTTAAAACTTGATTTACCTAAAATTACGAAACGCTCTATAAAGCCTCTTTTAAAATCCAAGGACATCGAACAACGCTTGATGACGTTTGCCCAGCGCACCAAACAAAATATTTTATTGGGGTCGGCGAAAAAGACAGCTGAACAGCTTGGCGATTTTGAGGTTGTAAATTTTTCTTTTTCCTCTAAAATAGCTGTAGGAGAATGGGCGTCTATTTTGTACACCTTGGGTCCAATCCAATGGACTGAAATGAAATGGAATACTCAAACAAAAGCCTGGGATGGAAAAGGAATCATTTATGCTAAACCTTAGATTTTTATGTTTCACACTATTTTTAATACCACTGATTTCATTTGCTCAACCTATGGAAGTTGATGTTTCTTTACAGCCAGAAACCTTTCCAAGCGAAGATATTGTCGTTGAAAACCCGGTTGAATCTGCTGTCCAGGAAACAATCGAAGCACCTTCTTTGTCTGGTAATATTGAAGAAGTTGCCATAGATGAGAGCGAAATCCCGTATGAGGATTTTTCACAACACTCTCAAGAACAACCAACGGCAGAAGCACGTGTTGAAGCAAATCCGATGACCCTGGAGTCTGCGATCACAACGCCTGTGACAACCCATCCGCTGTTATCTTTGGAAACAACTGGGTCTATTTTTGATCAATTCGCTGAATTTGAAAAAAATAAAATGTTAATGGACCTTCAAACGGAAGAACAAAAAATGGAGCTGGAAAGAGATCGCATCAAGCTTCAGCGTTTAAAATTGGCTAAAGAATTGGCACAATACGGCGACGTTAGTCTTAATGCCAAAGAAGCCTCTCAAACAACGTCAGAAGAAGCCTCGCATTATGTTCCTCCTGAACCGACATCATATGCACAGGAAGAAGAAGTTGTCCGAACATTTAGAGATATGTATTCCATCAAAACTATTATGGGGGTTGGTAAAAAATTGATTGCCGTTTTGGTTAATAACGATAACGATACCAAAACACGTGTTAAAGTCGGAACGGAAGTAGATGGTTATACTATTCGTAAAATCCAGCCGAAAAAAGGGATTACTATTGAAAAAGATGGTGAAACGGAAGAGATCGAAATTCAATGAAGATTCCTTCCTCTGAAGCCATTGCTGCAAAAGACGTAGACAACACTCTTGAAAAAAAGGATGTTACGCCTCCGGAGACATCCACTCCATCTTCTGTTGATCCTTGGAAAGGCTTAGACGAAAAAGATATTTTATCCCGTCTTTTTTCCAACAACAACAAACTGCTTTCCGATGAAGGTGAAACCCTTTCTGTTTCACGCGACACCCGAAATTTACTTGCTTATTTTTCTGATGGTTCTTTTGTCGTTTCCCAGTCGAATCGCTATGACGGACGGGTTCTTAGTTTTGAATCTTTGGTTAGACAGCGAGGCCTTCCTTTAAAAAAACCCATTTATACTTCCCTTGGAATCCTAAATGGGATTTACAAAGAAAATGCGAAAAAGCGTGATTCTAATGTGCCTTTCGGGGATGATTTTAATAACGAAATTCAAAAAGATTATGTCGATATTATTGCCAATGCTTCGGAGAAAGGCGTATCCGACGTCCATGTCATTGTTGGTGAAACCACCCGTGTATTTTTCCGCATTGACGGAACCATGCAAAAAACCTATGAATACGATTCACAATGGGGCGAAGCCTTTGTGCGCTCTGTGTTTGCCAGTGCCGATATTTCTGATAGTAACTATGCCCAAAATGAATTCCAATCTGCCCAAAAATTAGGCGAAACACCCCTGCGTGGTTCGAAAGATTTATATTTGCCTTCCAGTGTGTTGGCGATCCGTCTACAATTTAACCCTATCGCGTTTGGATCTCAATATTTGGTCATGCGACTTTTATACGCCAACAAAGAAACTGATCTGGCTTTGGAAAGTAAAGGGGCCACTAAATATGAAACCGACCGCTTTAACCGTATGCGTCATTTTTCCACAGGTCTTTGTGTGATTGCTGGTCCAACTGGATCTGGTAAAAGTACGACTTTGGCCGGAAACATGAATTTATTATTGCAAGAAAACCATTATGAAATTAATTTAATTACGGTGGAAGATCCACCCGAATATCCGATTGATGGCGCCCAGCAAATGCCGGTAACCAACACCCAAAACGAAGAAGAAAAAGACAAGGCCTTTACCGCTGCGTTGGCTGCCGCCTTGCGATCTGATCCAGATGCGATGATGGTTGGGGAAATCCGGACTCTTTCTGCCGCCCAGCTGACTTTTAAAGGTGCCTTATCGGGGCATAATGTTTGGACGACCCTTCATGCCAATACCGCGCCGGCCATCCTAACCCGTTTACAAGACATGGGGGTTGAAGAATTTAAGCTCCGCGATGCTTCTTTAATTAAAGGATTAATCTCACAGCGTCTGTTTAAGAAACTCTGCCCAGAGTGCCGTAAAAAGCTTTCTGAGAATAAAGACAACCCGATCCACGACCGACTCTTAGAGGCCTATGGCCAAGAAGCGGTAGATCTTGCCTATATCAAAGGCGAAGGATGCAAAGCGTGTGGCGGGAAAGCGATTGTTGGCCGTGTTGGCGCTTTTGAAGTTATCTTACCCGATACCGAATTTTTAACCATTATGTTAGAAGGTCGCACGAAAGATGCCGTTTCATATTGGATCAATCATTTACATGGTCGCACCTTGCGCGAAGCCGCGGTTGAAAAAATGCTGCAAGGAATCATTGGCATTGATGAAATCGAACGGTGGTGTGGCTTCATCAATGAACCCGACGTTTATTAACAAATTTACCGTATTCTGTGGGAAATTAATTCTATGGGCGCTATGCGCGATTTTCATTTTGATAAAAAAGAACCCAGCCGAAGCTGGGGAACCATTAGGTTTTATCTTTTATTTCAAGTGAATTTTCATCCAATTGATTTTTCTTTTTTCTGTCGTAAGAACTTTTGGATCCGTATCCAACAAACAAAGATCTATCCATTTTCCTTTTTTAATTAAAAGAGAAAATTCTGTCGAATGCACCCATCTTGAAAGCTTATCGTTTTCAGGAATATCTGAAACAGAATATCCATTTCCATCTAACTTCATGTAAGTGTCTTCTGCAACGGCCCCAGAAAAAATTGTTCCCTTTTTCTTGATTTCTTCTATTTCCTCTTCTTTAAGAGTACTAGATATTTCTATCGTTCCGTCTTCGTTAAAAGAGCAATACAAAAAACAATCTGATGACATTTCCACATTTAATTTTGCAAGAGGAAGACCATCAAGGGATTCTAAAATATCCGTTGAAGTTTTTAAAACAGGTAAAAGTACATTTAAATTTATCTTCTGTTCTTTTGTTTCTTTTCCAGAAACCAACCATAGTCTTGAATTCATATCTTTAATTTTTAAGTGAATATTTAATTTAATTAGACACATTGTAAACCAATACAAATACATTGTCAACACATATTTCTATTCTTTTAAAAACGTATATTGCCGTCTCTTCGTAAATATGGTATCCTTTTGTTCATGCGGAATGACAATCGGAATTTTGGTGCGACAGAAAAATGGTTTGCGAAGCTGCTTGTAAAGCATTCGGGGCGCCATCGTTTAAAAATCTATCGGAAACTTTCCGCGTTATTGCGGAATAATTTTACACTGATGGATGCGTTGGATCGTTTATGGATGGTTGCGTCCAAAGACGGAAAAAAAACGAATGAGCCTTTCGCTATTGCGATTTCTGTTTGGCAGGGTCGATTGGAAAATGGGGAAACTTTTGCGCACGCCTTGCGTGGTTGGGTGCCTATGCGGGAACGGTTGATGTTGTCCGTTGGAGATGTTTCCCGGTTGGAAACGGCCCTGATCCACGTGATTCATGTTGCCGAAGGGTCAGAACGTATTATTGCCCCCCTGATTGGCGCAATTGCGTATCCTCTGTTTTTGTTGTTTTTAACTTTTTTAATTTTGATTATGGTTGCCGTGTATTTGGTTCCCCCTTTGGTTGAAGCCGCCGGGCGTGATATTGTTTGGAGCGGGGTTGCGGGCACGCTGGTCTCCGTGTCTGATGCCATTGCCGTTTATTGGTGGATGTTTCCCCTCGGGCTGATTGGTGCGATTTCTTTGATGGCCCTTTCTTTACCTTTTTGGACGGGACGCCTCCGGGTTGCTTTTGATAAATTTCCACCGTGGAATTTATATCGTTTGTTTACCGGGGTGAGCTGGCTTTTATCCTTGGCGGCGCTGACAAAATCCGGAACCCCTATCACCCAAGGGATGGCGAGTTTACGCGATGACGCGACATGGTATTTGCGAGAACGGATTGATAAAACACTCGATTATATGAGTGAAGGGGAAAACCTTGGGGCAGCCCTGAAACACACGGGCTTTGGTTTCCCAGATCAAGAAACGATTGGCGATTTGGAAATTTATGCCGAGCTGGATAATTTTGAAGACGCACTTGAAAAAATCGGAAATGATTATTTGGATGAAGCGATTCTGCGCATCCAAGGAACAGCCGGTATTTTGAACTCTTTTGCGATTTTGTTGATCTCGGTTATGATTGCATGGGTTGTGTTTGGAACCTTTGAAATGCAAGAACAACTTACCGCTCAAATGTAAGGATTGATTTTCCACGATCCTGTGGACTGGATACAAAAAAAGGCTTATTAAAAAAGCCCTTTTTGTTATTTAGATACGGGTATATTCAAATACCGCTTTTCTCTTAGATTCCGAAAAATAAAGGCAGTGAACAAACTCGCCATTTATTTTTTTAATATTTTTTGCCGCCATGGGTAGCAATGTGTTAATTTTAAGAAAAACCTTGTTGTCTTTCTTAACCACGGTTATTTTTTCGCTGATCCAGGCGCTATCTGCACCTATTCCAGCAATTTGGCAACAGTCAAACGGTACATTTTTTACCGTTTTTGCGGGCGAACCCGCAATGACTATGAGCATTTCATTCCGGATAGAATCTATCCCGAAGGCCTGCTGAGCTTTTATTTCGAATATCCCCGTTAGAAGGAATATTATTATTATAATTTTTTTCATAGGTGTATATTTTAGAAGTTAAATTTTAGATTTGAGCCACATTTTACCACGAATCGACTCCTATGTCAAATATTCCTTAAGAGCAGGGAAAACAAAAAAAGACATCGAAGAAGATGCCTTTCTATGCGAATTTTTTGATAAAAAACCTGAATATTTTTGGTTTTTTTAAAAAGGTTTCTATTTTTTTGCCATTGGAGCCTCCGCTCCATCAACCTTTTTTAAGGCCGTGGCAACTTCTTTGGCTTTCATGCCTGTATACGACATGAAAATATTCCCGACGAAGGCAACTCTCCTCATCGAGTAATCGCGATCCTCTTGTTTTTCCATAGATTATAATTTTTAAAGTTATGCGGGAATTCTACAAAAAAATTTTCTTTATGTCAAGTGTGTTTAATTATTTGAATGCAAATATGGATTTAGAGAGAATATATAAACAAAGGCTTCAGAATTGAAGTCTTTGTTTTGTTGATATTAACAAAATTTTTCGTTCACAATTGCAACCCTGTTTTTGATTACCAAATCGAATGCTTCGGGGGTCATGATATCCGTATTTCTTAGACCTAAAACCTTATTGAGCAATCTCATGTTTTCGAGTCTTTTTTTTATGTCCCTTTTATCTGCATCGGCGATTATTGCAAACTCTTCTGCCAATACTGGAACCAGTGTTCTGAGGTGGATTTTTGTCATATGTTTAATTTTTAATTCCTATTTAAACCCTAGAAAAGCGTTTTGAAAATAGCAACATTCCTTTATCGTATATACAAAAAGCTATTATTTTTTAGATGGTTATATAAATCACATACAAATAAAGACTTCGGATAGGAAGCCTTTATTTTTGGAACTAATAAAAATGATGTGGCGGCGGTTTTTCTTCTTCTACAACCCGCTTTATGGCTTTTTTTAAATCTTCCGAAGACATATTCATATTACCCAAATTCCCAAGCCCAAGCTCTTTTTTAGCTTCTTCTAGAGCGGTTAGCGTTTTTTTCATTTCCAAAAAATCAACGCCTACTGTTTTTGAAAAAAACCTTGCCAAGATTATAATATTGTCGGCTTTTACCGTAACACTTATTTTTTTTTCTGTCATTTTTAATCTTTTTAGTGTTTAATTTTTAATTCTTATTTAAACCGTAGGAAAGCGTTTTCAAAATAGCAATGCTGGTTTATTATATTTACATAATGCCTGCGTGTATTAAAAAAATCCCCGTGAGGGGATTTTTTTTATTTCAATATTCTTATTAAGATATAACACCCTTATTACGAAGGACGTCTGTCGAAAATTTATCAGCTGGTTTATACCCTTGTTTTAAAAGCCCTTTAATATAAATCATATTATACGCAAAGATGAAGTAAAAAAAGACCAACCCAAGCGTAAGAAAACCAAGCACCAATGTTAAGACGAACCATTTTAAATCCCCCCGAAACAATGGCACTAATGGACCAAAAAAGAATACTGTCCAACTAAAACCAACCTTAGCCTGCTCAAGATGATTGCCTTTTTTAAGATTAATTCGCATTTCTTACTCCTTTATGTTTTTAAATACTAATACAATTTTAGGTTAAATTCTAATTTCTCTACAGCATAAAAGCAAGTATAAAAAAATCCCCGTGAGGGGATTTTTTTTCATGCTTATTTTTAATTATGCTTTTAGGGTTTTTAGGCCGTGCATATACGGTTGGAGTTTGGTTGGGATTTTGACATCTCCGTCCTTTGTTTGGTGGTTTTCCAACAGAGGTACCAACACACGCGGTGTTGCTATCCCGGTATTATTCAACGTATGTGTATAATGGACTTTGCCATCCGCATTCGCACGGTACCGCGTGTTTGTGCGACGTGCCTGAAAATCCCCAATCATTGAACAGCTGCCCAATTCGCGGTATTTATTTTGCGTTGGCACCCATGCCTCTACATCGATCATTCGCATTTTATTAAATCCCATGTCGCCGGTACACGCCTCTAACAATTGATACGACAATTCTAAATCCATCATAATTTCTTCTAGTGTTGTTAGTAGCTTATCAAAATATTTTTGAGATTCCTCCGGCTTGCAATACACAAATTGTTCAACTTTTGAAAATTGATGTACACGGACCAATCCACGGGTATCTTTCCCAGCGGCACCAGCCTCTTTCCGATAGCACGGTGAATATCCCGCATAGAGTTTTGGCAATTGGTTTTCTTCCAGGATCTCCCCACGATGCAAGCTGTTTAACACGATCTCTGACGTTCCCGCCAAACATAAATCTGTCCCGGTTAAAAAATACACGTCGCTTTCTAAGGCGCCGATATCACTGCCCGGAAAATGTCCAGCGTCCAAAATCGCCTGTGGTTTACACAAGGCCGGCACCGTCATCATCGTAAAACCTTTATCCATGAGTTTATCCAAAACGAATTGGTGGATCGCGAGTTCCAAGCGGGCAGCATTTCCTTTTAAAGAGTATGCGCGTGGTCCTGTGATTTCGCTGATATTAAAGTTTGCCCAATCATTTTCTTCCAACAATGTGTAGTGGTCTTTCGGCTCGAAATCGAATTTGGTTTTTTCGCCGACGGTTTTCGTTACAACATTCCCTGTATCGTCTTTGCCAATAGGAGCATCATCGAAATGCACTTGTGGCACATGCAACATCAGTTCTGTATATTCCACCTCTTTTGTTTCCAGGTCCAATTCAATCTTTTTTGCATTTTCTCCGGCTTTTTTGGACTTTTCAATCATGGCTGGACGCTCATCTGCGCTCGCATTTTGAATGCTTTTAGACAATTGGTTTTTTTCCGCCAAGTGTTTTTGATGCTCTGTTTTCAACGCTGCGATTTCGTCGCCGAGCGTTATGATTTTTTTCAGGTCAACCTTGAACCCTTTGTTTTTAGCTGAGGTTTCAATTTTTTCAACGTTTTCTAAAATGTAGTTTTTATCTAACATGGTTTTTCTTCCTTATGCATCTAAGCCTCTGCGGGGATGAAACCCGGGGGCAAAATTTAAATATGGTGCTAGTGTATATAAATAAAAATGAAATGTCTATCCGCGCATGGCGGATGATGAAAAAGAAACAATAAAACGCTTTTTTACGTGTATCATATTTACATTTTATAAAAAAAAATATCTTTGCGTCAAGATTCTTTACTCTTCCGGTGTTTTTTGCTATACTTCTTTTGATCATTAAAGGCTCAGGAAATCATACATGGGATTTAGCGAAGAATTTGGAGAAAAAAACAGAGGAACCTATTGGGTTATACGCCAATGGGCCTTCTATTTTGCGATCGTCTTTTTGACGATGGTTCTTGCCGTTCCATTAGAACAAATGCTCCGCTATGGATTCCACGCGGGATCCTGGGATTATTTTATAAAATTTATCCAGAAGGTTTGGGAAACCAATGGTGTTATTTTAGTCAAATATTACGTCTATTATTTGCCGCAATCTATTTTAAAAGGCCCTGATATTTTCCACTTGATTCCTTTTATCCCAATGGCGACATTTCCCTATGCACGGATTATTATTTTAAACACAAATCCACATGATATGTATCCAAAGATTGACGGTGTTGCCCGCAAAGCGAAAATGGAAGACGTTGAAGAATGGGGGCTGCATAAAGGATTTATTACTGTGCTGGGGAAATTCGAAGGAACGTTCCTAAAATTAAAAGATACTCTTTCTGTGATGGCTTTTGCGCCCCCAGGAACAGGTAAAACGTCTGGTATTGTTGTGCCAACAATCACAGAGTGTGATGATGTTTCTATGATTGTGCATGATCCAAAACCTGAAGTTGCCAATATGACCAGTGGATACCGATCCCAAAAAGGGATTACGTTTACCCTCAATTGGGGCGCCGAAGACGATCCAGAGGCTGGCATTTATCACCCCAGCTGGAATCCTTTAGCTCCGGATGCCATTCCCGCTTCTGGCCCTTCTCGCGATTTGTATGTTGATAGCATGATTAGTATTTTAATCGAAGAACCTAAAGGCAGCGCCGATCCGCATTGGGTTAATTCTGGTCGAAAAGCCCTCGCCGGGATGATTCATTATATTGTTTCCAAAACCGAGCGTGCCCGCGCGAATGATTATTTCTTTAACCGTTTAAAAGATGGTACTTTTGATAGTGAAGACGCTCGATTGCTGGACGGTTATTATGAAAAAATGGAAGATGCGTTGGCTGAAGGGGCGCAACAGCTTTTGCGCGATGGTAAAATTACGGCCGAAAATTATGTTCCTGTTGGAACTTGGCAGGATATTCCCAAAAATTGGATTGGCCATGAAGCCTGTATCCCGATGATGATTGATTGGCTTACCGAAGCCAAAAATGCCGTGTCCCGTGAAATTGATGAACGCAAAAAACAAGGGGATCAAATGGCTGCGATGACTGACGGCATGAAGGCTGTTTTCGCAAACGCCGTCAAAGAAGTTCAGCGTTTTGGTTATGCCAAAAAAGCCCTTACCTCTTTTACCGATCTTGCCAACACACCAGACAAAGAACGTGGATCTATTCTATCGACCGTTTCCACAAACCTGAATATTTTTACCAATTCTGCCGTGCGTGCCAGAACATCCCATAGTGATTTCCACTTTAAAGACCTTCGGGGTATGCGGGATCCAAGAGATAGGAAAATGAAACCGGTAACGGTTTATATTAGTATTGATCAAGTGCACGCCGTTGCCTTGGCACCCATTACCGGAATCTTTATTGAGTTGATGTCCTTATTCTTAATTGCTAATAAACCTGAAAATGTTTATAAAGGTGAAAAATTAGGTCCATATCCGACTTTGTTTGTGGTTGACGAATTTCCTGTCTTGCCTAAGATGGATGCCGTTATGCGGGGGCCAGATATTGGTCGTGGCCAGAAAGTGTCTTACCTTTTAATTGCACAAGACATGAACCAGATTATTCATAAATACAGCGAACAACATGTGGAAACCCTTTTCTCTTCGACGGCGGCCAAAATTATTTTACGTCAAAACAATAATTTGTCTGCGAAACGTTTTTCTGAAATGATTGGCAAAAAAAGTGCGTGGAAAGATACTGTCGATAAAAACCCAAAAGGAATTATTAGTTTTGAAGGCGGCGCCGACAAGCTGATTAAAGAGGAATTATACAAAGAGAAAAAAATCATGTCCTTGCCTTATGGAAAACAGCTGATTATTTATGAAGGTCGACCAAATGTTCCGATCGAAGCAGATACCCCTTTGCACTACCAAGATGAAACCATTAAGAAAAAAGTTTATGATCGTGGCTGCTCCGGCCCTGTTCCAGCAGACACCCTTCCACCTTTTTTGGTGGAAAACCATAAGCGACGCCAAATTATTGATGCGGGCGGGAACTAAATTGTTTCTGCTTGCTTGTTTAGGGCAAAAAAAGGCTTGATTTTGTAGGATGAACATCTATAATAGTCGCATTATAAGCGGGTATAGCTTAGTGGTAAAGCACTAGCCTTCCAAGCTAGCTATGAGGGTTCGATTCCCTCTACCCGCTCCAATTTTAAAGCGTCCATAGGGACGTTTTTTTATATCCAAAAAAAGAGCCTTTCGGCTCTTTTCTTTTTTTATTCTATCTTCTTAGCGCAAGTCTTTTGCCCGTAATAAAAATGGGACGGCGATATATATAGATGAATAGGTTCCCACAATGACTCCAAATAAAAGTGCATATGAAAAACTCCCCAAGACACTGCCGCCAAAAATAGCCAAAGCAATCACTGCTAAAAATGTTGTTAAACTGGTTAGAATTGTCCTTGAGAACGTTTCATTTAAACTAAGGTTCAGCAAGTCGCCCAATTCTTTTTTACGGTATTTCCGTAAATTTTCACGCACACGATCATACACCACAACCGTGTCATTTACTGAATACCCGGCAATCGTTAGGATGGCAGCAACGGCCGTTAAATTAAACTCTAGACCTGTCAATGAAAATAAGCCGAGTGTTAAAATAACGTCATGGAAAAGTGCCGTTAAAGCGCCGAGCGCAAATGTCATTTCAAACCGAATCCAAATGTAAAATCCAATAGCCAGCAATGATAATAAAAGTGCATAAAGTCCTTTTTCAATCAATTCACCCCCAACCTTTGGTCCAACCATGTCGACAGATCTATATTGGACACCTTCCCCTAATATTGTTTTTAATTCACCAAGCTGTTGTTTTTGTTCGGCCTCTTCTTTGATTGGCAAACGAATGGAAATCGTTTTTCCTTCCCCAACGGATTGGATTTCAGGAGTCATATCTTTTAACAATTTTCGCAAATTTGGCACATTAATCTTTTCCGATTTTTCAACCTCAACGGCGATTCCACCCGTAAAATCAATCCCAAAATTCATTCCATTGACCATCATCGTTATTAGCGACGCGATAACTAAAATGGCTGAAAGCGTAAAGGTGACAGCTTTATGTTTTAAAAATTCAAATTTTGCCGTAATTGGGACTAGTTGTATTAAATTCATTTTGATTATCCTTTATTTCTCTTGGAAATGCATTCTGTCGATATTATAGGCAATTTTTCGGACGATGTACTTCATGTGCATCTTCGTCCTTAAATCACCTCTTCTATCTCACCCATAATTCATTTCGTTGTAACCTCTATATCGAGGTTTTCATTTTTTATTGCTTCCGTCTAAACAATGGCATTTTATTTGTGCGATAGACCATTGGTTCAAAAATCGTTCGAGAAACAAATACACCAGAAAACATAGATGTTACTACTCCAAGCGCCAAGGTTACCGCAAATCCTCGAATTGGTCCGGTTCCAAATTGAAAGAGCAATAGTGCCGCTACCAATGTTGTAATGTTGGCATCCAAAATTGTAATGAAAGCACGATCATAGGCCACTTGCACAGAGCGCAATGCAGATAATCCGTTTGAGGCCTCTTCGCGCATACGATCAAAGATCAGCACATTGGTATCCACCGCCATTCCAAGCGTTAATACGATACCCGCAATTCCTGGCAATGTGAGCGTTGCCCCGAAGAAACTCAATATACCTAATAAAAGCAACATGTTTAAGACCAAGATACCATCCACGATCAATCCCCATTTACCATAGATCATGATCATCGAAATCATCACCAAAATCAAGCCAACAATACACGCAAGCGTTCCGGCTTCGATCGAATCATGCCCAAGACCTGGCCCAACGGTGCGTTCTTCAACAACCGTTAATGGTGCTGGCAGAGCCCCGGAGCGCAATAACATTGAAAGCTCTTGGGCTTCTTGTACACCAAAATTTCCCGTGATTTGTCCATGTCCCCCTGGTACACGTCCTTGAATTTGTGGGGCAGATAAAACCTCACCGTCCAAGACAATTGCAAACCGTTTTCCAATGTTTTCCCCCGTCAATGTTTCAAATTGGTGTGCCCCAATACCAATGAAGGTTGTGGAAACACCCGGGCGTCCTGATTCATCATAAATCACTTGAGAGTCTGCCAAGTATTCACCAGATAGTTCAACGTCTTTACAAATTTCGACAGATCCTTGTCCGTTTTTATACATCACTGTTTTCGTTGATGCACAGCGAGCATCTTCCGCAACCATGTGGAATGTCATTTTTGCCGTTTTACCAATCAATTCTTTAATTCGCTCTGGTGTGTCTACGCCTGGCAATTGAATAACGATACGACGTGTGCCTTGTTGTTGAATAGATGGTTCGCGCATGCCGAGTGCGTCAATACGACGGCGCACAATTTCAATGGATTTCGACAAAACATCTTTTTCAATTTTGATCCATCCTGCTTTTGTATACGCAACTTTGAATAAATCGCCTACTTTTTCAACTTCGACTCCATCCCCAAGTGTGTAGAGTTTTTTTTCAGCCATTTCAGATTGTGAGTCTTCTCGTAGTGAAAAGACAACCGCTTGATCTTGAATACGCAAGGATTTAAAACGGATTTTGTCGCTCCCTTTTTCGCCAACCAACGCCGCGCGTGTCAGGCTTTTAAGTTGTTCCATCCGATCGACTTGCACTTGCTCCATGTCGATATCCATCAACAAATAAGCCCCCCCCTTAAGATCAAGACCCAGCGATACAGGATTTAAACTTTCTGGTAAATGTTTGCGTATATTGTCCCCGACAAAATTTGGGAGTGACAACATGATTGATAAAATGATCGCGATTGCGACAATAAATTTTCTTCCGGTAAACCTCATTACTATTCTTCCCTTTTTATTTTGAAACTTATCCCATATTAGGCATTAAAATTTTTCTTTGCAAGCGGATCAATTCGCCAGCCCCTTTTTCGGCGAGTTCCAACATTTGGTTGAACTCTTCTTTTGTGAAGGCACGCGCTTCGCCTGTTCCTTGCACTTCAATTAAGTGTCCCTGATCGTTAAAGACAAAGTTTGTGTCAACCTCTGCTTTTGAATCTTCGGCATAATCTAAATCGAGCACAGGGTTATTTTCAAAAATGCCCGCAGAAACCGCGACAACCGCATTTTTAATTGGACTTGCGGTTAATTGTCTGTTTTCAATCATGTTTCGAAATGCCAATGAAAGTGCAACGAATCCCCCCGTAATACTTGCGGTGCGTGTACCACCATCGGCTTTGATCACATCGCAATCAATGATGACTTGTCTCTCACCCAGCGCCTTTAGATCAACGGCGGTTCGCATAGAGCGGCCAATTAATCTTTGAATTTCATGTGTGCGAGATTTTAAACCTTGTTTGGCTTCGCGATCCATCCGTGAATGTGTTGAACGTGGCAACATCCCATATTCTGCCGTAACCCAACCGGTACGTGTACCTTTTAAAAAACGCGGCACTTTGTTTTCAACGGTCGCCGTGCAATAGACTTTTGTGTCTCCGAAAGACACCCATACCGCGCCTTCGGCGTGTGAATCATGATCGATTTCAATTTTAACTTCACGCATTTCATTGTTTGCACGCTTAGATGGGCGAGACATGTTTTTCTATCCTTTTTGATTGACTAATCGGAGTCTTTTAAATAAACTCCCCTATGAGAAAAGGACGATACAAAATGGATCATTTAAAATCAAGTTTAAAAGAACTCCGCGGTGTTTTAACCGAACTGCAAACTTCTGTCACGACACTGAAGACACAACCCCGTTCTTCCGGGGATTCTTTTTCTGACGCTGACAAAGCAGAATTAAAGGCGTTGCGCCGTATGCGGGACCGCACGATGATTGTTGTATCCTCTATGATTGAAAAATTAGAATCTGCCTTGAAGGAATAACCTATCGTGAAAAAAATTCTGTTTTTAGTTGGATTTATGTTGAGTACGAATGCTTTTGCCGCAACAGGTGCGGGTGAGGCGCAGGCGGAATTAACGACACCTCTGTCTATTTCAATCGACCGAGAAGTGAGCTTTGGAACAATTGCTATTGATCCATCTGCCGGCCCTCAAACCATCGAAGTTTATGTTAGCCAAATTACATCTTGCCCACCATCTTATGTTTGCAGTGGCTCTGTAAATCAAAGTATTGCCACTGTCTCGGGCGCACCACATCAACTTGTTTCTGCAAGCGTTGAAGGCTCAACAGCTATTCTGGATGACGGATCTGGAAATCAGCTTATTTTTGATCCCTTTCTTGGGTCAGGCAAAACGGAAAGTTTTAATTATGATCTAGGTGCAAGTGGATCTTTTATATGGTCTATTGGCGGCACTATTGATTTTACAGGAAATGAAACGGCGGGAATATACCGTTCAACAAATACAGGCGGATCTGGCTATCAAGTAACCGTGAATTATTAAAAAAGGAAAAAAATATGAGCCAAGTTATTTTTACAATTGATCAAAAAGATTATCCTATTGGATGTCCCGAATCCCAAAAGCCGCGTTTGGAAAAACTGGCGGAACTTGTCGCGAAAAAAGAAAACGAGGTTGTGGATATTATGGGCGCCAGCATTTCACATGAAATGTTGTTGGTGATGATTATTGTGACCCTTTCCGATGAGCTCGACCGTGTCAAAAATAATCCACAAACCACAACCACGGCTGCATCAGAAGAAATAGATTTATCTCCCCTGCACAGTGAAGTTCACGACATGATTCGACTTGTCAAAATTTTGAAGGATTCTATTTCCTAATGCGTTTTTTTTCTGCTTTGTTTTTATTTTTTTTCAGCCTGTCTTCTGTGCAGGCTAAACTTTACGTGAACGTCAATGGGGGGCAGCTCAACCTTATTCCGCTTGCCGTTCAATTGATTGAAGCCGATACCCAGGAGCTTTCTAAGTCCGCCAGTCTTTTGAATAAAGTCATTGAAAATGATTTAAAGCACACTGGGCTTATTCGTATTATTGAACGCGATTCTCATATTTCCAGCACACGTATTGGCAAATTCCCATCCTTTAAAGACTGGAAAGTTATTGGGGCGCATCTTTTATTGCAAGGGCGTTTATTCCAAGAAGACGAACACAATGTTCGTTTGGAATTTTATCTTTGGGATGTTGGTGCTGAAAAATTAATTAAATCCGAAGCGCTTGTGTCTTTTAGAACCAATGTTCGACGACTCGCCCATATTACCGCAGATGCGATTTACACCGCCTTAACGGGACAGAGTGGTTATTTCGACACACGGATTGTTTATGTTGCCGAAAGTGGAAAAATAACAGAGCGTATCCGTCGCTTGGCGATTATGGATTATGATGGTGAAAATCATAAATACCTAACCGACGGCAAAGTCATTGTTTTAACGCCAACATTTGCCCCTAACATGCAAAAGATTGCTTTTATGTCTTACTATAATGACACACCGCGTGTTTATTTATTTGATTTGCAGACGGGTAAACAAGAAACAATTGGGAATTTCCCAGGCATGACCTATGCCCCTTCTTTTCATCCGACAGAAAATAAAATGGTTTTAAGTTTGGACCTAAAGGGAAACTCGGAGATTTTTGAAGTTGACTTGGATACCAAAGAACGTAAACGCTTAACGCATAACACCGCCATTGATACTTCCCCTTCTTATTCTCTGGACGGGAAAGAAATTGTTTTTAATTCTGATCGTGGTGGTAGCGCGCAAATTTATAAAATGAACGCCGACGGCACAGGTTTGCAACGCATCTCTTTTGGGGCAGGGCGTTACTTTACACCTGTGTATTCGCCGAAGAATGATTATGTTGCATTCACAAAAATAAAAAACAATCGTTTCTACATTGGTGTTATGTTACCAGATGGTGAGGGGGAGCGTATTTTAGCCAAAGGTTTTTCCGTTGAGGGTCCAACCTGGGCGCCAAACGGTCGACGCTTGATGTACTTTAAACAAACCCCAGATCCCAAAGGATATGATCGCACACGTTTGCATAGTGTTGATTTGACTGGGCTTCACGAATATGAGGTTGAAACACCTATGGAAGCATCTGATCCAGCTTGGTCTCCATTACTTCCTTGACGAATCAACCTGTTATATGTTATGATGCCGATATCACAAATTTATGAGGAGAGAATAAATGCGTTTTTTATTTACACTTATGGCTTTACTGGCCATATCAACGAGTTCATTTGCCCGAGCACCTATCGAGAAACAAATTTTTATGGGTGATTCTCAAATTATAGATGACTTCCCCCAAAAATGCACAGTAGACCAAGAGCTTGTTAACGGCGTTTGTCGCACTATTAAACCTCCCGTTGATTCTAAAATCCTATCTGATCCGAAGGTTCTTACTTTCTGTGCGACACAACCGTCCACTCTAAATTCAACGGCTTCAAAAATATATTATTATGCCGCTGGAAATTGTACCATTAAACATATGCCAACAGCCTGTGCAAGTGACTATACTTTAAAAAATGCAAATACGCCAAATGCGATATGTGCCCGGACTCTATTGCAATGTGACGATTCATATGACCTTGTCGACGCCGGAAAAACGACACAACGTTGTGTAGAGCATATGTGTCCAACCTCTACTTATGCACCCGTCTCTGTTGGAACGGCTGTAAAAACAACGAAACTTGTCGATACGTCAAAGTACTGTTTTAGAAAAGTAGCCGCGACATGCAATGCTGGTTATTACTTAAATGGATATAATTGCGCAACTTGTCCTGCTGGAACCTATTCTGCTGCGGGAGCAAGCTCTTGTTCCGCCTGCCCAACCGGACAAACCTCTGCTGCAGAGGCAAGTTCTTGTTCCGCCATTACTTGTCCTGCTGGAAAATATTTAAGTGGATCTAGCTGTTTATCTTGCGCGGCCGGAACTTATTCCACCGCGACCTCAAATACTTGTTCAGCCTGCCCAACCGGACAAACTTCTGCTGCAGGAGCAAGTTCTTGTTCCGCAATTGCTTGTCCTTCTGGAAAATATTTAAGTGGATCTAGCTGTTTATCTTGTGATCCAGGATATAAAGTAAACACTGCCAAAACCGGATGTGATAAAATCATGTGTGCGACACAACCTTCGACAGCGAATGTTGCAACAGATAAATCCGATTTTTATTACAGCGGTGGCGCTTGTTGGTTAAATAAAGTTCCTTTAACCTGCAATACCGGCTTTAACCTTGTTAATCCAAATACCGATAAAGCCGCTTGTACTGCTGTGGCAAAATGTTCAACACAACCGTCTACGGCCAATGCTTCAAAAACATCTTCCAATGTTTTCTATGCTGGTGGAAACTGTACTGTTACGACTATGCCAACGGATTGTGAAACAGGGTATAGTTTAACACATGCTGGCACCGATAAAGCTGTCTGTTCTAAATTACCAAATTGTTCGGTACAACCTTCAACCGCGAATTCAACAGCAACCTCCAAAGACTTCTATTATGGCGGTGGAAAATGTTGGATTGATGCATTGCCAACAGCTTGTACGACTGGATTTGTTTTAGAAAATGGTGGAAAAAATACAGCTGTTTGCGCTAAAGCTGCTGCATGTAGCCCTCAACCTTCAACCGCGAATTCAACAAAAGTTGCCCCGGATGACTTTTTTATTGATGGTTGTTGGGTCACCGGCTCTTATGCAACAGAATGTGATGCGGGGTATCTCTTGAAAGATGTTGGAAAAAATACGGCACGTTGTGAAAAGGCACCAAGCTGTTCGACGCAACCTGTTTTGACCGGATCGACAAAAACAGCTGAAAATGTTTATGATGCTTCTGAAAAATGCTGGTTGGAAAAAACGCCGACAGAATGTGCTGTTGGACATACGTTGAAAGATGCTGGAAAAAATACGGCACGTTGTGAAAAAGCTGCAAACTGTTCAATACAACCTTCTGTATCAAATGCGTCAAAGCAAGAAACCAATATTTATGATGCAAAGAGCAAGTGCTTTATTAAGGAAATGCCAACAGACTGTAATTCTGGCTTTACGTTAAAGTACGAAGGCACCAATAAAGCCCGTTGTGAAGAAATCAAAAAATGTCGCAGGTTGTCTACAGCAAATGTAAAGACATTTAAGGATAATTTTTTCTATGAAAAAGGCGAATGCCTTATTGAAAAATTACCTATCGAATGTGATGATGGTTATGCTTTGCAACGACCTGAAACAGATAAGGCCGTCTGTTCTAAAGTAAGCAAAGGCTCTAGCCGAAATTAGAATTGTATATAAGAGAATAAGCGGTGTTGAAACGATCAAAGTTTTAACACCGTTTTTTGTTTCTATACAAACTGTTTCATCTTTTCTGTCTTATTGACCCTTTCTTGAATTTGTGATATCCTCTATCTATCGCGATATAATAAGGAGAGAATTATGCGCATATTATTATTACTTTTTTTTACATTTTTAACCTTTTCATTTAATGCTCATGCCCGACTTCTTGAGCAACAAACTAGTGTTCAGTGTTTGGAGGCGGCTCGAGCCGGATATATCTCCCCTGATTCGTGTGTTGATCCCATCGATCCTCCACAAACTGTTTATTGTTTTCCTCAACCCAGTACTTTAAATGCGGCAACCACACGCACGAACTTTTATTATGCTGCCGGAAGCTGCACCATTAGAATTCTCCCCTTAACTTGTAATTCTGGCTATACACTGAAAAATGCTAACACACCAAATGCCGCCTGTGTTGAACAGCTAACTTTGACTTTTTGCTCAACACAACCCTCTACGTTAAACTCAACCGCAACACAAATTTATCTGTACGAACCTGGAAACTGCACCATCAAGCATATGCCGACAGCCTGTGCTTCTGGATACACTTTACAAAATGCCAACACACCAAATGCCGCCTGTGTTGAAGCGATAACAGCTTGTACAACACAACCTTCAACTTCGCACGCAACGGCGGTCCGAACCAATTTTTATTATTCTGCTGGCAATTGTACGATTAATTCTTTGCCAACCACTTGTGAATCCGGATATGCACTCCAAAATGCGAATACGCCGAGTGCCGCTTGTAGTTTGAACATCTGCTCTCCACAACCCGATCAATCTTATAAAAGTGGGACAAATACGCATCTATACACTGGAATGGGCGCCCCCTGTCTTTTACACGAAGTCATTGGATGTCAGTCTGGATATACTTTAACATCAGAGGCTCCACATTTAAAGCACTGTGTTTCGTCCTCTTGTCCAGCAGGCCAATATAAAAGTGGCGATACTTGTCTAACTTGTGCCGCCGGAACCTATTCTGCTGCGGGAGCAAGCTCTTGTTCAGCCTGCCCAACCGGACAAACCTCTGCTGCAGGGGCAAGTTCGTGCTCCGCCATTACTTGTGGCGCTGGAAAATATTTGAGTGGATCAAGTTGTTTAGACTGTACCGCTGGAGCTTATTCCACTGCGACTTCAAATACTTGTTCAGCCTGCCCAACCGGACAAACCTCTGCTGCAGGAGCAAGTTCTTGTTCCGCCATTACTTGTCCTGCTGGAAAATATTTAAGCGGGTCTAGTTGTTTATTTTGTGATGCAGGATATAAAGTAAATACTGCCCAAACCGGATGTGATAAAATCATGTGCGCAACACAACCTTCGACAGCGAATGTTGCGACAGATAAATCGGATGTTTATTACAGTGGTGGGGCTTGTTGGTTAAATAAAGTTCCCCTAACCTGTAACACCGGCTTTAACCTTGTTGATCCAAACACCTACAAAGCCGCTTGTATCGCTGTTTCCAACTGCTCGACACAACCCTCAACTGCAAATTCAACGGCAACTTCCTCCAATTTTTATTATGCTGCTGGAAATTGTAAAATTATAACACTGCCAACGGCATGTAAAACCGGCTATAGTCTAACACAGGCCGGCACCGATAAAGCTGCTTGTGCTAAATTGCCTAATTGCTCTACGCAACCTTCTACGGCAAACTCGACAAAAACAACGGATACTTATTATTCTGAGAGTGGAAGATGCTGGATTTTAAAACTCCCTACTGAGTGCAAAACTGGATACAGTGTTCAAAATGCAAATACACCAGCTGCAGCTTGCTTAAAAATTGGATCCTGTAATCCACAGCCTTTAACGGCAAATTCAACAAAAGTTGCAACGGATGATTTCTTTGTAAATAATTGCTGGGTTACCGATCCTTATCCAACAGAATGTGCTGTAGGCTACACTTTAAAAGACCCAAAGAGCGATAAGACACGTTGTGAAAAGACCCCAAACTGTTCAACACAACCTGTTTTAACTGGATCTTCAAAAACAGCTGAAAATGTTTATGATGCCGCCGGCAAATGTTGGTTGGTAGAAACACCAATAGAGTGTGCGAAAGAATACAGTTTAGAGGATAAAGGGACAAGCAAAGCGCGCTGTCAGAAAGCCCCTGACTGTAAGATACGACCTTCTGTTGCAAATGCCGCGGAGAAAGAAACAAATGTCTATTACGAAAAAGACAACTGCATGCTTCCTGAATTGCCAAAGAAATGTCATAAAGGCTTTGAGTTAAAATATGCCGGGACGGATAAAGCGCGTTGTGAAGAAGTTAAAACATGTCGCAGATCGTCTACAAAAAATGTAAAAACATTTAAAGATGATTTCTTCTATGAAAAGAAAAAATGCCTCATTGAAAAACTCCCTACGGCATGTGATGACGGTTATACTTTGAAGTACGAAGAGACAGATCGTGCAACTTGTATGAAAGAACGTTCCCATTAAGATATAATGTATAAAAAAGCGGCCTTAAAATATTAAACTTTTAATGCCGCTTTTTTATCTTGCCAACCTTATCTTGTCCTGTTATCTTCTTGTATTAGGAGAGACTTTTTAAGAGGAATGTTTTGAGAAATCTATTTTTAACCTTCGGTTTTTTGTTAATATCCATTTCTGGTTTTGCGCAGTATAACGATCAGGCGGATTTTTACCAAGAAGAAACAACCATGAACAGAGAAGAATCTTTCTACTCTGAAGGCGGTTACACGCCTACATCTGTACAAAATTACAATCCTGCAGATGTTACTGTTGCTAATGGCACTGTCATTTATCCAGAAAAATCGTACTTTGTCCCTTATCATGTCCGTCGTGATAAAAACGCTATCCCTCAAGTGACACCTCCCCCTGTTTTATATGGCGAAGACCTTTATTATCCTTATCAGCTTTCAAAACATACACGTTTTGAAAACGAGCAAGATATTAACCGCTTTGTTTCGGCCTGTCGCCCTGGCACAGGATGCGCAGTTCGTCCCGCCGTTATTTGTCGTCGCGCTGGCTGTACTCGTTTAAATGATCGTATAACAAAACAATTTTTATTTAATTCTTTGATTCAAATTTTTCTTAATAATAAAATGACGAAAGTTGATCTATGCGAAGCCGATCCACACTCCCGCGCATGTCTTGCCAATTCTATTCGTTTTGGGGGCAATATTGGAAGCACGCCGGCGTTGGTACAAATTCCGTCCTTCACTTTGGTTGAAATGCAACCGCTTTCAAACCTCAATCGTTTGAACCTATTCATTCGTTATGATGTTTTTGCAAACGGTCTTCAAACCCGTTGTTCTGGGGCGATGAGCACCATCGAAGCCATTTCTTCCCAACAATTAATTATGCGCGATAATAATTTCCAATGTGATTTTACTTTTGGCATGCCGACAAGTGCTTTTGCGATGTATAACATTGATTATATTGATTTAGACTATGGCATTATTGGGGCGTTTTACTCTATCGGCCTTTCTGGCGATTCTGCGGCCGGTGGCACAGGATATGTTTTAATGAAATTTAGACAGCCAGGACAAGTTTCTACGCGCATGGGTGTTGGTTCTATTATCCCAGAAGGTAATTTCACGACCTCCCCTTACAGTGAAGACTCTGTTGAAGAGGATTGCGATTCAGATGACGACGAATGTGGTGCTGATGTTGATGATGGCACGGAAGAGGCCGCTAATGAGGAGGAAGCCTATAAACCTGTTACCATTACACCTATTCAAAAAGAAGATAAAGAACCTGTTGTTGCAGATGAGGTTGAGGAAGAAACCCCTGCTGTTGAAGAGAGTGCTGAAGAGCCAGAAGAAGAGGAAGAACTTCCGCCTAAATAATTTAGAGCTTTATCACAAAGCCCGCGGGTAATAATTTTACTTTACGCTCTAATTCCAAAATCAAAAGCATTCCTAGGATGCTTTTTTTTGATGTTTTTAAATGATCCACCAATTGATTAATCGCAACTGGTGTTTTTGATAAAAGTGATAAAAGATTTTCTTCGGCAATGTCCTTTCCGATAAAATCTTCGGCTATTTCGTTTATTTCAAAAAGTATTTCCGTATGATTTCTTTTTTTTAATAATGCTTTTTCAAGATCATCTATCGATTCAATGTATAGCGCCCCTTCATTTTTTAATAAATGGTTTGGGCCGCCGGCCCGTTCGTCTGTTGGAAATCCGGGGACGGCGCCAACTGGTCGACCGTATTTTTTGGCATAATCCGCCGTGATTAACGATCCGGATTTACGTTTTGCTTCTATGACAAGCGTTAAATCAGATAATCCAGCGATAATACGATTCCGGCTGGGAAACAGAGGGGCTGCTGGCTGTGTTTCCGGGGGATGTTCTGATATAATAGCCCCGCCACTCTCCAAGATGTTGTTATACAGCTTTGTATTGCGTAATGGATAAATGTTTTCGACGCTTCCGGCCAAAACCCCAATTGTATAGCCTTTGCCTTTCAGGGCGCCTGTATGCGCCGCGGTGTCAATCCCATAGGCCAACCCAGATATGACCCCATATCCTTTTTGTACGCTTTCAGAGCTGAGTTTTTCGGTCAAGGATAGTGCGGGCAACGACGCATTCCGCGTTCCAACAATTCCGATGTTTTTGATTTGTTTTAAGGTGCCCCGATAGAACAATACAGGTGGGGCACTTTCGATGCTTTGTAGTTGTTTTGGATACATCGCCTCATCTAGCCAGACCATTTCTTGATTGTGAAATTCGACTTGTTTTAAAATATGTTCCGAAACGGCCGGTGATGACAGAACCCATTTCTCTTTTTGGCGCATCATGTTTGGTAATTTTTCCATGGCTGTAACGGCGGAGCCAAATGTTTTTAAGATGTATCGAAATGCCATAGGCCCAATGCCGGTTGCTTTTAGTAATTGGAATCGTGCTATTTGTTCTTTCGTCGAAATCATTTTATAAACTTTGATAAATCAGTCTTGCTTTCTGTGCCTTTAAATAAGCGTTTGAAATTAGATTGATGCCGGGCCAGCCCCAAAACAGACGTTAGGATAAAAAAAACTTTAATGCCAAGTGGCAAACTTGTCCCAAACCAAAAAACGAACGGCATTAGGATTAATGTTGTGATGGCCCCCAACGCTGAATACGAAAAGGTCAGCACTACTAAAATCCACAAAGCCCCAAACATAAAGAAGGCCGGTGGTGCAAAATACGCAAAATAGCCAAAGGTTGTGGCAAATCCCTTGCCGCCTTTGAATTTCAAAAAGATTGGAAAATTATGTCCGATCAAAACCGCAAATGCCGTTGCCGCAACCAGAGATGGGAAATAGATATTTGTCAGTGCCACCATCAAGACGCCTTTGCCCATGTCGCAGATTAATGTTAATAGTGTAAGGACTTTGCTGCCGGTCCGAAAAACATTTGTTGTCCCGATGTTGCCCGATCCGATCTTTCGCAGATCTACCCCTAAAAATATTTTCGATAAAACCAGCCCAAATGGGATTGAACCTATTAAGTAGGCCGCGATAATCCAGATTATTTCGGTCATTCATTATTCTCCTTTATCTGGTATGTATTCGGTGGAAATTTATTTAATTTTTTACGCAAAAGTTCGTCGATATAATCTTTATCTTTATTTTCAATCAACCCAATTTTATGATGCAGTTCTTTCAAATCTTTTTCCAGGTTGGTCAGAACCTGTTTTTCTTCTTGGACTTGCATACTTAGTCGAATATAACGCCAGACATTCGCGCGACCAAACATTAATTGTATAAAAAAATAAAAACATAAGAGAAGGGCGATAAAAAAAGCCAACCCTTGTTGGGTTCGGATCTCTTTTTGAAAAAAGGTACGCATAAATTTTTTGATTTTCATGGAGTAGATTTTATCACATGAACCATAACGCTGTCAAAACATAATCTATCCCATTGTCCAAGAAAAAAGGCGTGATTGTCTCACGCCTTTTGAAGCTTTTATTTTTTGAACATTTTATAACAGACTGGCGCGGCCGCGATTAATGTGATCATTAAATATGTTGACCATGTACAGTCCAGCAATGGTGGCCAGAGTTTTGCAACCATTAGAACAAAAGCAGCAGTACTGAGTTTAATTAAAGAAATATGCCACCAGCTAAAGTCTTTAATTTTTTTATTTGCCCACTTAAACAACATTTTAGACTCCTTTGGTTTACCTTTAACCGCCATAATTTTAGCGAAAGGCTTCTTCTTTCATTCTAACAAAATCCCTCCCTGAACGCAAATTTAGATTTTTTACACATTCTAAAATTCAGACTGGAAAAATTTTTTTATCATGATACAATAAGGCGTCTTTAGATGAAACCGAAGGAAAATAAACTTATGGAATATAATGCAACGATTACAAAAATCGTCGAGATGAATCACAAAATTCGTGAATTCACTGTTAAATTAGATGCCGGAGATCCAACGTTTGAAGCCGGCCAATTCGCCCTTATTGGGTTAAAAGATGATGAAGGAAATATGATTCGTCGCGCATACTCTATCGTTTCTGCCCCGGGAGATGGCGATCGTCATTTTTATATTATTTTGAAATATACCCCAGACGTGTTTGATGCCACAAAAACGCCAAAGGCTCTTACCCCTATTTTATTTAATGCTAAAGAAGGGGATCGCATTTTTATGGCACCTCGCGCTGTTGGGCATTTTACCCCAAAGCTCGCCAAAGGTGCGAAACAGATTTTGTATGTCGCTACAGGAACAGGGCTCGCCCCTTTCCGTGGGATGTTACGCGCCCATGAAGATTTATTAAAAACCACCAAGATTGCGCTTTTACATGGTGTGCGCCACGAAGATGATTTTGGGTATACAGACGAACTTCAAGCCTTGGCTCAGAAATATCCGAAAAACTTTTTCTTCTTTCCAATTGCTTCTAGCCCGTCACAAGATTATACTGGTTCAAAAGGTCGTGTGACAACAATTATGAAAGACGGCGATATTCAGGCCGCTTTCGGCGAAGATTTCGGTCTAGGCACGCATGCTTATTTCTGTGGCAGCCCCGCCATGATTAAAGACGGAACGGCTATCTTAGAAGACCTTGGTGTTCCAACAGACAACCTACATAAGGAAGTACAATAAATATGGCTGATAAAACTCCTTCTCTTTCTGCAATTCGCGATGAACAATTGGCAGATGCCCTTTCTAAACGTTATTTAGAATATGCGCTGTCTTCGATTGTATCGCGTTCTTTGCCAGATGTGCGAGATGGGTTAAAGCCTGTTCATAGACGCTTGTTGTATGCGATGCGTCAGTTAAAACTAAATCCGACCTCTGGATTTAAAAAATGCGCCCGTGTGGTTGGCGATGTTATTGGTAAATATCACCCTCATGGGGATGTTGCCGTTTATGATGCCATGGTTCGCTTGTCTCAATCTTTTTCTGTGCGTTATCCGCTGGTCGATGGCCAAGGCAACTTTGGAAATATTGACGGTGATTCCCACGCCGCGATGCGATATACTGAAGCCCGTCTGACGCTTGCCGGCGATGCCCTTATGGATGGGTTGGATGAAGATACCGTTGATTTTGCAAGTACGTATGATGGCACTGATTCAGAACCGATGTTAATGCCCGCCTCCTTCCCGAATTTACTCGCTAATGGGACACAAGGGATTGCCGTTGGTATGGCGACCAATGTTCCCCCACATAATTTAGAAGAGTTAGCCCATGCTTTAATTTATGTCTTGGACCACAAGGATGCTTCCGTTGCGGATTTGATCCAATTCATCCCAGGCCCTGATTTCCCAACAGGTGGTGTTTTGTTAAATGATAAAGAAGCCATCCTAAAATCTTATGAAACAGGTCGTGGATCGTTTACTTTACGGTCGAAATGGGAAAAAGAAGATTTACAATATGGTAATTATCAGATCGTTATTACCGAAATTCCTTTCGGAATTCAAAAGTCGCGCCTTATTGAAAAAATTGCGAGTTTGATTGAAGATAAAAAACTGCCTATGGTGACCGATATTCGCGATGAGTCTGCCGAAGATATTCGCGTGGTTATTGAACCTAAAAATCGCTCTATGGATCCCGCAATGATTATGGGGCATTTATTTAAACTTTCCGATTTCCAAGTTTTATTTCATTTGAATATGAATGTCTTGGATGCCACTCGCACGCCACGTGAAATGTCTTTGCTGGAAGTCTTACAGGCCTATATTGACCACAGACAAAACGTTTTGCAACGCCGTAGTCAATTTAGACTTGGTAACATTAATCACCGCCTAGAGGTCTTGGAAGGGCTTTTAAAAGCCTATTTGAATCTGGATGAAGTCATTCGCATCATTCGTGAGAACGATGAACCAAAACCACTATTAATCGCTGCGTTTGATCTGACGGATTTACAAGCCGATTCTATTTTGAATATGCGCTTGCGCTCTTTGCGGAAATTAGAAGAAATGAGCATTAAAAAGGAAGACTCTGATTTACGTGCCGAAAAAGAAAAATTAGAAGACTTGTTAGGCGATCCTAAAAAACAATTCAATACTTTGAAAACAGAGTTCAAATCTTTAATTACGACTTTTGGAAAGAAAACAGATATTGGTGCTCGTCGTACCCTTCTTGTCGATTCTTTTGAAACACCGGCTGTTTCAGACCTGGATGCGTTTATTGAAAAAGAACCACTTACCATTTTAGTTTCCAACCGTGGGTGGATCCGTTCTATGAAAGGACATCAAGATTTATCCCAAGACTTTACCTTTAAAGACGGTGATTCACAAAAATTCGCTCTACATTGCCAGACAACCGATAAATTAATTTTGGTTTCGACCTCTGGTCGCTTCTTTACGTTGGACGCAAACACATTACCCGGCGGTCGTGGGTTCGGAGAACCGCTGCGCATGATGGTTGATTTAGATAACGATTCCGATTTTACAAATCTGTTTATTTATGATGAAAACGCATCTCTACTTTGTGTCGCTGATAATGGCTATGGTTTCCGTGTGAAAGCCAGTGATGTTATGGCACAAACCCGCAGTGGGAAAACCGTGATGAATTTAGTGGACGGTTCGAAATGCTTTGGTGTTTACACTCTCGCCGACACAGATGACCATATTGCCATCATTGGCAACCATCGGAAACTGCTTGTTTTTAAAACTGAAGAAATCCCATTTGTTTCGCGCGGTAAAGGCGTTATTTTGCAAAAATTCCGGGATGAACAAACACAAGTAGCGGACATCCTTCCTTTTCCGGGAAGTGAAGGTCTTTATTGGGAAACGGGACGCGGACGCACCGCCTTACAAGATTTCCGTTTGTGGTTGTCTAAACGTGCATCTGTCGGTAGAACTCCGCCGACAGGCTTTCCTCGTAAGAATCAATTTATTGGATAAGTTCTTGGAAATGCATTCTACCGATGTGGTAGACTATTTTAAAAAGAAAACCCGCGGAAGCGGGTTTTTGTTTTGTGTGAGATCTTTTTATACGACTTCATTGCCACGCTACGCTCCCTAGTATGGTGGGGTTCCCCATTGATTCGACATGCGTTCTTCGCGGTCGAGTGGTGATTGCAAAACTTGTGGGGTTAACATCACAACCAGGATATCTCGGCTGGATTGTGTATCCCGTCCACCCCCTAATCCCATAAAGTTTGGATCCCCAACCCCATAACGCGTGTCACCGTTACGTGTTTTTTCAAATCCAGTCATAATTAAGGTTTGTCCTGATTTTAAAACTAACTCTTGGCGGAATGATCTTTCGTCAATACGTGGCATACGTACTTTGATTGCATTATCTCCAGATCCAAAACTTTGTTCATCCCAAGATAATAATTCTCGCAATGACATATTAAACATCACCAAGACACGTCCATTTTCCAAAATGTTTGGTAGCAACTGCATTCCAAACCCAATCGTTTCTTCTTCTGGTTTAAAGTCGGTTGTGTTAAAGTTGTCGCTTTGCGCACTTGTTGAAAAGCTGTCCACGTATTTAAATGTTTGTGTGCTGTTTACTGGTGCGATTCGGTTGTTTCGAGTGGTTACCGTTGCACTGGTCACCACGGAAATTTTTCCTTGTTTTGCCAGTGCGTTTAATGCCGATTTACTGCCCGCCGCATCCGCAAGAGATCCGGTTGTCGTCGGATCGACCTCGACACTAATGGATTGAATACCTTCATTTGTAGAGAAAGGATTTACGGTTTCTGATGCCAATTTTAACCCAGAGGCATTTGCAAAAAAGGCATTCCAATTAATTCCGACAGAATTTTCATCATCTAATGAGACTTGAATAACCCGCACAGAAATCGTTACTAATTTAGACAAGCGGCGATTTTGTTCGCGGATATATTTCCCCACGCGTGCCAAGGTTGATGGGCCAGAGGTTACCGTGATTGTTCCGGTTGAACGTGAAATGCTGATATTTCCCGTTTGCACAATGCCTTTAAGTGCATTTTCAATTTCTTCCCATTCTTTTAAATTTGCACTGGTTTGGATTGAAAGGTTTTCCCCTTCATCACTCCCGATGACAGAATTATAGCTGGTGTCTGTTGGCAGCGCATAAAGCGTGAATGTTTTTGTTTCTTGTTTATAAAATGTGATTTTTTCATTTTCATGAAACCAATACAATCCGAGCTCTGTTGCAATTGTCGTTAACAACTCACTGAGCGGACCGGTATGTTTTAGCTTGATTCTTTCCAAGCTTTGTTCTTCAATCAAATCATCGATCATGACTTGAATACCTGTGAGGTTTTCAATTTCCCCCGTAATTTCTTTGAGTGTTTTTTCTTCGTCCGCGATAAATGTAATCCCCATTGGCGTTTCCAAAATGGCTGGCAACGGTTCTTTGTGTTCTTGTTTAACGGATGAATCACCAAGCCACACACCCGCGCTGCGTGAAACGGTATCGTCGGTTGTTCGTTTTAGCGGATTTTTAGCGCGCTCGAACGATTGAGAAGCCTCGCGATATTCTTGGCGGACTTGTGTGTTTACAGATTGCGACACTTTTTCATTACATGCCGAAACAAAAAGAAGCATGGCAACCGCAAGTAAAGAGGTAGATATTTTTTTCATTAATCTGCGTTTTCATCTTCCAATGTTCTAAGTACCAGCACTTTGTTTCCATAATAGAACTTTGCATACGGTGGTGGTGCGGCACGTCCAAATGTTCGGATTAATGCAGAAGAGACGTCTGTGAAACGTCCGTTAAAGACAGCACCTGCGCGTAATGGATAAGACCGATGTGTATTCCAAACCACTTCCCACCCTTCATGCAAAGCCCAATCTTTCAGCACTTCTTTTAATGTTTGCCCTTCTTTGGCAATCCATTTGCGGGAAACGTTTGGCACATGTTCCGTTGTTTCACTTTTTAAACTGAGACGTTCTTTTGAAATCCCTTTAGATAATAAAGCCGCCAAGCCATATCCATATGCATTTGGATCAACCGGCGGGACAGATGCCGCAACAGTTTGTCCGCCATCATCGATCATTAAATCTTTGTGTATCAATCGCATTTTTGTTCCAGCAGGCGCTTCTTTGCCTTCGAGTGCAACAGGAATACCGCCTGGAGGTGTGTATGATGCACCGCCTGTCCAGCCCCCATCCGCAATTGGATCGCGTGGTTCTTGCACCCGGCCTAATGGCATTTGATATGATGAAACAGAATTTGCAACCGGCCACGCCACAGGAGGTAGGGCTTGTTTTGGTTCGGCCATACCATCCGCCAGAGCCGCAGTACTTACAAAAAGCAATGCATAAAATAAATGAATTCTCACGTTATAAATCCTTCTTCTTCACTTTGACTTTAAAGCGTTTTTTGCCTTCGTGCAAGTCTTTTTTTAATTATACCTTTCACACAAATCTTGGTCATCCGTTTTATGAACGCTATACGCGATTTTACGCACATGCAATGGCGCCAAAAGGCCTATTTTGTGCTAAAATCACGTCTTCCGTCTCGTAAAAACACGGATTTCAATCCGTTCGAATGACATTGTAATCCGTTGATCTCGTTTTTTTCCTGAACAAATAATTTTTTCAGGAAGCTTATTCTGCTTTTTGGATACAAAAAAAAGACGCTTTTGGCGTCCTTTTTTTGTGTTTGTTTTTTAGTTTTTTTATCTTCCCAAATCAAGTGAGAAGACAGCTTTGTCTTCTTTGACATGGCCCTTGCATACTGGAATATTTTGAATGTACCCTATCTCTTCTGGACTATGGTCTTCTAATACATTCGTTGGACATTCAATTTTTTTCTCATACTCTGACATATCGAATGAAATTGGTCCGATGTTTGCCAATTTAATATACTGTCCATCATAGGTCGTATATAGCGATGAGCCGTTTTCTCCTTCGTAAATATACGCAAAAGCGCCTGTTTTTTCTCCATACATACCAATTTTCTCAAGTTCTGTCAATGTTCCTTTCCCTAAGGAAATGGTATAATCCAATCGAATCGACACTTGATAATTTTCTCGGTCTTGTTTCTTATGGATATGATAGCTTTCATCTGCTTTTATTTTTTCAATAAGGGCTTCAATTTTTTCATTTTTAAAAGACCTTTTTAATTTCGGGCAAACGATTGCCGTGTCCCCTTGCAGATACGATGATGATAAAACAACCTGGTTTACCATGCTGTTTCCATCAACATTTTCTCCAGAAGGCATTGAAGCTGTTAAGCCTTGCGCGAAAGAAATATTAACAGTTACGCTAAAAACAAACAAAATTATAATTTTAATTTTAATTTTTTTCATTGCTATAAATTTTAAGTTATTTAATTATTAGGCATTGCGCATCATGGTAAAGTCTGTTTTTCTTTATGTCAATACTCAAATGTAAAAAAAACCAGCGTTTGCTGGTCTATTTTAAATCTATTTCCTTAAATGGTGTTATTCGCCCATAACAATCGTGCAAAAGCTGCCGTAGAGCATAAAGACACTGCCAATTTCTGTATCCACCGACGCCACTTTTGTAATGCCACCATTTTTCTTGGCCGTTTCAATCGAGGCATCGCCGGTAATCATGATACCAAATAAATTTCGAGAACAGGCTTCGCCCCGTTTTGTCCCGGTTTCATCTGTGGCCATAAGCGGTTCTTTTACATTTGCAAAAAGGGCATATCCCGTTTTGGTTGGCATATTCATGCACCCGCCCAAGAGCAACACTCCTAACCCTAAAATGATTTTCTTCATTTTTTTCCTTTTGTCTTTTTTAAATTCCTTGGATAAACAGTCCAGCTTCGTTTGCTTTTTGGATGGCTTTTTCATTATCTGGAAAAAGAACGGCCCCGGCCTCCACGACAATCCCGCCATATCCAGCCTTGATCGCTTGTTGAATTGTTTCCAATCCAATTGTTGGCATGTCCAATCGTTTGTCTTGTGTTGGTTTACACATTTTTACCAAAATGGGTTTTGTTTTTGTGCCCCGCTTTAAAGCGCCGCATCGTTTAATGAGTCCTTCAGTTCCTTCTATCCCTTCAAGTCCCAAGCATAGATTTCCTTGGACCACGACAGATTGCCCCACGTCCATTTCACCCAGCTTTTTTGCCAGATCAACCCCATATTCAATTGTTTTTTTGTCTTTTGCAGAAGGTTTCTTTTTTGTGTATGTTTTTTTCTTCACCAATAGATCCGGCATGATTTCATGTACTCCTACAACCTTTAATCCTTTGTTTTCAAATGTACGCGCCAACGCCGTCAATAATGAATTATCCCCTTTGATTTTAAATGCATTGCGGAGCAAAAACAACCATCCGCCGAAATCTGGTTTAATTTCATCGAGCGCTGGACGATCCAATCCGCCAATAAAAATCAGCTTTGAAATCTTTTCTTTTTTTAATGTCTGAACGGCTTTGCCCAGTTGTCCAATAGATAACATCGTATCACAAATTTTAGGATCTGCTATGCTTTTTAGGCCTAGAAAAAAATGTGGTATTTTTTTATGTATTAGATATAAACGCAACAGACGTGGAATATTTCCACGTCCGGCAATGATACCCATTTTTTCAAGTGTGTGCATTTTATTGCTTTGGTTTGGTAAATGAATGTTTTGAGCGGTTTTTAACCGCATTCACGATTTCCTTAATTTCCGCAGAATCTTCTGCCAACATTTCAAGTGTTGCCATGCGGTTTACGAATAATTCGTCTGAGAATAAAATCTTGTATGCTTCTTTAATTGTATCAATCTGACTGTTTGAAAATCCTTTACGGCGTAATCCTATCAAATTGAGGCCTTCCCAATACATTGGGCGGTTTCCTGTAACAAGACCGTACGGCAAAACGTCTTGGTCTACCCCTGTCATTCCACCAACGATGGCATATTTTCCGATTTTAACAAATTGTTGCACGGCAGAGTTTCCGCCAATGATGGCGTAGTCGTCTACTTCAACTTCCCCTGCGAGCGGCACATTGTTTGCAATATAAATATTGTTTCCAACCACACAATCATGGGCGATATGAACGCCAACCATAAATAAATTATTATCCCCTACAAGCGTTCCTTCAGAGGCCGGTGTTCCCATGTGAATGGTGACATGTTCACGGATAATATTATTTTTTCCGATCGTTAATCCGGTTGCTTCTTCCGAGTGGTAATATTTCATGTCTTGAGAAATTTGACCGATAACGGCAAAAGAATATATTTTTGTACCAGCCCCAATATAGGTTCCGCCATGTGTTCCTTCGATAACTACGTGTGATTTTAATTCCACGTTTTCGGCAAGTTCAACGCCTTCACCGATGACACAATATGGCCCAACCTTCACGTTTGCGGCGATTTTGGCATCAGATGAGACTACCGCGGTTGGGTGAATCATCGCTGTTTTATGTACATTCATTTGTTTGTGTAATTCTGCAACTTGCATCATTTTTCCTCTGTTTTCACCCTAACTTTAAGGGATTAAGGCCACAAAATCTAGAAAAGAGATATTACAAAATATTACAACCCGTTCTTTATTAAGGCATTTTAAATCTTGACTTTTCCTTTCAGATGTTCTCCGATTGTTATATATAACCCAAGGAGCTGTCATGACGGAAAATACGGGTGAATTGTCTGCAGGCCAGCTTGATGCGTATGCCGAAGAATTGGCTAGGTTTAATACAATTGAAGATCTGGATATTTTTGCCTGCAAAGCTGTTTTAAGGCTTAAAAAAGATTTGCCGGTTT
>JAFGVS010000007.1 GCA_016937865.1 Alphaproteobacteria bacterium | reverse complement strand
TTTACGTATTCTACTCATTTTTGATCTCCTTTTTGATCTAAATTAGTAGCTTAACACACTGTCCGAATTTTTGGGACCACCTCTCCCTTAGTCTAAAGGAGAGTAGCGCTCAGGAAAACAAAAATCCAACAAAAAAGTTAAAAAAATGTTTTACATGGGACTTGAAATGTGATATTATCGTTGGTGGGAAGACAAATTGGGAAGGAGAAACAGTGGAACACACTGCGATAAAATCCTTTATTTTTAAAACGTTAGCAGTTCTTTTGGTCGGATTTTTGATTCGCCCAGTATATGCACAGCATTATCGTTCTGCGTACTACAGCTCTGGTTGGACAAGCGCAAACTCTGCGCAATCTTCACGCGTTGCGACTCTACCATCTTATGGCAAACAGGCCGTAAAACAGCGGGAATTTCAACAACGTCGACCACAACCTACCCGAGGATATGGATATCGTCAACAAAACAACCAAGCGTTCGATACATTGGCAGATACAGGTCTGTATATGGGACTTTCTCTAGGAAAAAGCCTTGCCATAACGGGACAAATGACCTCAGTTTATTGTGATCCGACCGTACCAGGAAATTGTACGGATGGTCAAGGGAACCAACAAGATGCAACGTCTATGGGATTGACCTTCGGGGTTGCCGTTACATCAACAACACGTCTAGAATTAAATTATACAAAATATTCGGATATGAAATATGGGGATACGGCCGCGCACAACGATGGATTTGGGACACGTGATTTACGTGTGGATGGCGGAGAAATTGAATCAAATCTATTAATGGCGAGTTTCTATTATAGTCTTGAAGAAATGTTCGGAAACTTTTCCGGTGGACAATTAATCCCATACTTTGGTTTTGGGGTTGGATTGGCCTTTAACACTGTAAATGAATATACAATCTATGACCCAGATGGCTATGTTGACCAAAATGCATGCATTAACTATGACGCTTATGAATATGACTCAAATTCAGGAACATGGATTTTAGGAAACGATTTTTGTGACAGTTATTTCGAAGGACAAACCTCTTATGCAGGATCATCGACACAATCCTTGGCTTGGGCTGCAGAACTGGGGTTAACATGGAAACTTCAAAACCGCATGTTTATTGATTTCTTCTTTAAACATACAAGTCTCGGGGAAATAAAAAATAGTGGAATGGTTGTGAATGATTATTTATTAGAACACTATTACATCGATGGATTGCTTGTGGATGACAATACAGCAGAATTTGGTATTGATGACAACGGTGTCGGTGGTCTTCAAGACTCTGGGACGAGCGATAGCGCTGTCTACCTGGAAGAAAGCCAAATTGTAGAAGCATTCTATGATGGAGTCGAAAAGGCAGATTATACCATTTCTGAATTTGGGGTTAAATTTCGAATTATGTTCTAAACACAAACTAAACAACAAAAAAGGTGGAATAATTTCCACCTTTTTTAAGTACTGAATTCTCTGTTATTACAAAGAAGACATGATACGTATCGTATCTAACATCCGGCAAGAAAATCCCCATTCGTTATCATACCAGCTAACAACGCGAACGAAATTGCCTTGGATAACCGTTGTTTCCGCCGTATCCACAATTGAACTGCGTGCATCATGAAGGAAGTCAGTGGAAACCAAAGGCAGGTCTTCAACGCCAAGGATACCTTTTAATGGACCGTTAGCGGCATCTTTTAAAACAGCATTAACGTCTTCTGCCGTTGTGTCTTTAGTGACAACGCATTTCAAATCAACCAAAGAAACGTCCATGGTTGGAACGCGTACAGAAGATCCATCTAATTTCCCGGACAGGTGAGGGAGGACGAGTCCAACTGCCGCGGCAGCGCCTGTGCTCGTTGGGATCATATTCTGCGCAGCCGTGCGGGCGCGACGCAAATCTTTATGATAAACATCCAGGATGCTTTGATCATTGGTATAACTATGAATAGTCGTCATAAATCCATGGGATACACCAAAAGCCTTATCTAAAACGTCTACAACAGGCGCCAAGCAATTCGTGGTACAGGATGCATTCGAAACAATTGTATGTTCTGGTTTTACATGTGTGTGATTTACGCCAAAAACAGTTGTGAAATCGATGTCTTTTCCACCGGGTGCAGAAATCAAAACTTTTTTAGCTCCTGCGGTTAAGTGTTTAGAGGCTAATTCTTTCGTGCGGAAAATGCCAGTACATTCGGCAACAATATCAATCTCTAAATCTTTCCAAGGCAAATCTTCTGGATTGCGTTCAGAAAAAGACTGAATAGAATCACCATTAACGACAAGCGTATCACCCGTTGTCGAAATATCCATCGGCGCGATGCGATGGGTTGAATCATATTTTAATAAATGTGCATTTGTGGAAAGCGGGGCTAAATCATTAATCGCAACAACTTCAATATCATCACGATCCAATTCATAGACGGCGCGTAGAACGAGTCGCCCAATGCGACCAAAACCATTAATAGCAATACGTGTTTTTTTCATAAAGGCCTCCTTTTATCAATAACCAAGACATCGTATAGCAGATAAATTTAAAAATGGGAAGATAAAATAAGTGCCTATTGACTTGATAATAAAATCGTCTTATCGTTCCGCATAAAAAGGAGAACCTCATCATGGGGAAAATATTAACAAGTGATTTAGCCGGCGTATTAGAAGCGAGTTGCATGGAAGAATTAAAATTTACGATCCTTCCGGTCTACATATTTAGCGTCTTAAAGGCTTCTCAGCGCAGAGAAAAGAAAGAGCAGATCAAAAAAATCGCAACAAAAGCGGCCGAAACCTTAACGCAGAAAAATTTAAGTGTACCAGGTGAGCTAAAGCAAATATCCCAAGGGGATTTTTGGGGACATATGTTCTTTTTGGGGCGGATAAAAATCAATGAACAAGAACGATCTTCGTAACGGCATTGTGTCCAAAAAAAACATTTATTTTTTCACGGATGGCCGGCAGTTGATGCGAAAGCATTGTGGCGACAGACGGCGACAACAATCGAATTTTTAAAATGCCACCTGTCCCAGAGCTTTTCGGCAAAGAAAGTTTCATCGGCACGGTCAGATCTGCAAATTCAGGACCAACAATGGTTTGCCAATTCTGAATTAAATCGACCTCCGAAAACCCATACTTGCCACCAACCGTTTTAATAATTTTACTTAATCCCAATGAAAACGTTCTCGGACCACGTTCATAACGCTTGGCGAAAGGGTCTGGTTTAAATTTTTTCTTTTCTTCAGTCATGTTTTTTCTTACGTTTGTCGGCAAGCAGAGGTTTGTTATCATATTCTAAAATATAGGTCTTCAGTTTTTTAAAGGCTTTATTTTCAATTTGGCGAACACGTTCTGCAGATATATTAAACTCTATACCTAAGTCTTTCAAAGACTTATCAGAATTTAATTGACGAGCGGTTAAAATGTCGCGCTCTCTCTCCGAAAGTTGTGCCATACCTTTGGCCAGTAAGACACGTTGTTGTTGTTTGATTTCTTTTTCTTCATAAAGAATATCTTGTGGGGGTTCACTACTGGTTAGGAAATCCATGTATTCGCTTTTTGAATCATCATTGGCACGTTGGTTTAAAGAAAAATCGCCACTCAATCGGGCATTCATATTATAAACGGCATCTTCAGGAACATCCAATTCTTTGGCAATCGCTTTAGCATTATCCATGGTTAATTCACGATCATCATAAACGCCAAGTTTTTCTTTTGTGCGTTTTAAGCCAAAAAAGAGTTTTTTTTGAACGCTAGCAGAGCCGATCTTAACCAAAGACCAGGAAGATAGAATATAATCTTGTATCATGGCTTTTATCCACCACAAAGCATAGGTTGTTAAACGAAAACCTTTGTCTGGATCAAATTTTTTAACGGCCGTCATAAGCCCTATATTGCCCTCAGAAATTAAATCACCTAAAGGAAGTCCATAGTGTCGAAAATCATAAGCTACCTTAACCACCAAGCGTAAATGAGAGGAAACGAGAATTTCAGCTGCCTCACGCGATTTATTCTCTTTCAAAGCTTTTGCATGGGCTAGTTCTTCTTCTACCGTTAAATAAGGTAGATTTTGCACCATTTGAATATAGCGTTTTAAGCTGTCTGTACTACCGGTTGCAAGACTGGGAAGTTGTGCAGAAGTAAGTTTCTTTGATTTTTTTTCCATCTGCATAAGGTAGGAGAAAAGGGAATTAAAATCAAGAGTAATACTTGAAAGATTTATTTTAATAAAAACATGTTGACTTGACAAATAATCAGAGCTACATATTCTAGATAAAAAGAAAAAGGGAAAACTTCAATGTGGAAAAAGATTGTTTTTTCAATCGCCATAATGGCGCAGGTCTTGGTTGCGCAGGGGCAGACGAAAGAAGAGCTCGAGGCTGCAAAAAAAATGCTATATAAACCAACGCAGCATATTAATTTAAAGGAAGAAATTGATACGACACTGTTTCCGATAATTAATACAGAAGACGTATTAAATGTAAAAGATGAAGATTGGGAGAATGAAACTATATTTACAAAAGCTGTTTTAGACAACATGTTAAAGCGTTATAAAAAAATTCATCCGTATGTAATAAAAAAGCTTCGAAGAGATATCAAAAATGATATTGGTGTATACTACCTTTCCAAAGAAGAATTTTTTTTGAAAGCTTTGAGTTCAACAGCAAAGTCTTTGTATAATATAGAACAAGATGAGCTCTATTTAACAGAGGAAGGGCATCGAAGTCATGAAGAAGATCATAGAATTAAATCTGCTTTCCTAGAGGAGGAAGGTTTGCTTTTCAGAAAAAAATATTTATTCGTTTTGAAAGTGCCCACGTCTTACATAGAGCTCCATGCATTTTACACACAAGGAGTTATAAAATATACCTATGAGATGAAACAAAAGAAAGATAAAGGGGAAATAGGTAAAAAAATAAAAACATTGATGATGATGTACGAGCCCAAATACGGATTTACAAAAGAGATGATTGAAAAATTTTGCGAAGGCCCATCAATAAGTAGACGGCTTAAAAGTTTAAATGAATTAGAATCTTCAGATTTTACGCGATAAAAAACAATCAGATTTTTCCAACACAAAAAAGATCTTAAAAAAGCAGTGATAATTTAGGAAAGAGCTGAAAATAAAAATTTCCTTTACTTCTTAAAAAGACTCTGTCAAACTCAACGCGTTTTCAAAAAGTTTTGTATAAAAAAGGATCACATTATGGCCCAAAACACCGGTTCAGTTCTTTCCGTCCAAGGAAGTGTTGTCGATATTTATTTCGAAAAAAATCTGCCACCTATTTACCAAAAACTAACCGCACCTGTCGATCTAGGGGATCGTCAATACCTGGCGGTTATTGAAGTTCAAGACCACTTGGACGATAATACAATTCGGGGTGTGGCTGTAACATCGACCCAAGGATTGGCTCGTGGGGATATTGTAACAGACACAGGCGACGCGCTTAAAATGCCGGTTGGAAAATCGGTTATGGGGCGTATGCTTAATGTTCTCGGTGAAACAATTGATGGGGATGACACACCTTTAACAGATGTTAAATGGAAACCAATTCATGCCAAACCATTGCCATTAACAAAACGGGCAACAAAATCTGAAATCTTTTTCACTGGAATTAAACTCGTCGATCTTTTGATGCCATTAGAACGTGGGGGAAAAGCCGGATTATTTGGTGGGGCAGGCTGTGGAAAAACAGTTATTCTAACCGAAATGATTAACAACATGTTTGGAAAATACGACGGTCTCGGACTCTTTTGTGGTGTTGGAGAACGTTCACGAGAAGG
>JAFGVS010000067.1 GCA_016937865.1 Alphaproteobacteria bacterium | reverse complement strand
TAAAATAAATACAACCTAAAATCAACCTAAAAAAATCCCGTATATACGGGATATTTTTTTTCAAAAAAAAAACAAACTAGTCCATCATAAATTGACCATTTTTATAAATGACAATCTCATCTCCATTCCGACATTTTGCAACAACCGTTTTCTCTTCAGAGTTCACAAGATCCCAATGCAAAACAGAATCATTAAAGCCCTTCTCTGTCTTTTGAGCGTTTGTTGCGAGATCTTTTTGATCCCCTGCATAAGTATCTAGATAAGCAGAACCAACAGCAATATGACTATTCCCATTTGGACCACCAAAATTTTCATCATAAAGGGTATCCGCCATAAAACAATCAATCTTAGAATAACGTTTATCCGTTAAAGAAAATTCCCCAACAAACCGAGCCCCTTCATCCATATCTAATTGAGACAATAAAAACGATTCACCTTTATCTGCTGTGGCCTTAACGCATTTGCCATCTTTAAATTCCAGACGCGCCCCTTGAACCACATTTCCATTCCGAAAAGTCGCTTGATCTGCATAGAACACCCCTTCAGTATAACGGAAATCAGGAGACGTAAAAACTTCAAAAGACGGAATATTATGTCCACTGGTAGAAAGAAACTTACGCCCTTCCCCAAGTTTAATTTTAAGATCCGTATGTTTTGACGTCATGTGCACCCAATCAATATCTAAATCCCGCAACCACTGACAAACTTTTTGATTGTACTGATACAAATTTTCCCATTCTTGTGTAGGATTTTCTTTATCCAAGAAACAAGCTTTACGCACTTGATCAAACATCGCCGCCAAAGACAATCCTGCTTTATCCGCCATATCTTCTGAAGGCCAAAGCCCCAAAGTCCAAGCATACGCACCATCTTGTTCTTTTTTATTTAAAATATCCCGCAAAGGTTTACGTGATTTCGCTTTTATCGCAATCTTACTTGGATCGCTGTCTGCCAAACATAAAAGATCCTCATCCCCAATAATAACAATGCTTCCAGCCGTATCTTGCGTCATATCTTTTTGCCATTGCGGCAAATAAGCCAATTGCTCTTCGTCCCCCAAAGTGAAAAAAGACTTTTCCATATTCGGCGATGGAAAAACCGATGTTCGAACATGAAAACCACGTGCAATCAAATCGATATAAATAACTTCAGAAAGAGCATACGCATAACGCGGGAAAGACAATGAGATTAAATCCCCTTTTTTAAATACTTTTCCTGTTTGCGCGCCCGCTTTTTCTAATCCCCAAATCATGGCGTCCGCATATTTTTGAATTTCATTTTGTGTTAGCATATTTTCTCCTTTTACAAAAAAATATTCCACTCCATAAAGAGTGGAATATTTCTAAAGTTATCGTTATATGGATTCGCAATCTTGTGTGCGCGATTCAATGTTTGCTTTTAAACGCGCAATCACATCTTCTAATTTTAATCCATTTTCTTGTTTACCATCACGTGTCCGCAGGGAAACAGTTTTGCTTTCAACTTCTTGATCGCCAATAATCAGCATGTATGGAATTTTGCGCAACGTCGCATTACGCAATTTCTTTTGCATACGCTCTGCACTTGAATCCATTTCAACACGCAAACCGGAAGTCGCTGTTTTCACATCCGCATAAAACAATTGATCATAAACTTTTTGTGCATAATCAACATGCTTATCTGAAACCGGCACAACCATGACTTGAACAGGAGCCAACCAAGTCGGGAACTTGCCGGCATAATGTTCGATTAAAATCCCCATAAAGCGTTCCACAGAACCTAAAAGAGCCCGATGAATCATAACAGGACGAATCTTTTCACCTTCTTCATCAATATAGTTTAAATCAAACCTTTCCGGTAGACTCATATCCACTTGAACCGTCCCACATTGCCAATCTCGGCCAATACTATCTCGTAACACAAATTCAAGTTTAGGACCATAAAAGGCACCTTCTCCTTCGTTTATCGTATAAGTATAGTTATTCTTTTCAAGGGCTTTCCGCAAAGCATCTTCCGTAATATCCCAAACCTTATCGTCTCCAATGCGTTGTTCAGGACGTGTTGAAAGTTTAATTCGAACATCTTCAAATCCAAAATCTTTATAAATTCCTAAAATAAATTTAATCAGCTCAACTGTTTCAGATTCAATTTGATTCTCGCGACAAAAAACATGTGCATCATCTTGTGTAAATTCACGCACACGCAAAAGACCATGTAACGCACCACTCGCTTCATAACGATTTACTTTTCCAAATTCAGCCATTTTCAAAGGCATATCTTTATGCGAATATAGACCATTTGCATATGTTAACATATGCCCCGGACAATTCATTGGCTTCACACAAAACATACGTTCATCTTCTGTTTTTCCAGCGTAATTATGTTCACCATATTTTTCCCAATGCCCTGATTTTTCCCAAAGACTGCGATCCATCAATCGTGGTGTTTCAACCTCAACATAACCTGAAACATCCTGTTTTTCACGAATATAATTAATAAGCAAACGATAGATTTTCCAACCCAACGGGTGCCAAAAAACAGCCCCCGGAGCAAAGTCAGGTTCAAAATGGAAAAGATCCAGCTCCTTACCTAATTTACGATGATCTCTTTTTTTTGCCTCTTCTAACATATAAATATAAGCCTCTAAAGCCTCTTTATCGGCAAACGCATAGACATAAACCCGTTGAAGCATTTTATTTTTAGAATCTCCACCAAGGTAAGCCCCTGCCACACGAGCAATTTTGAAACTTTTTGGCAAAAGAGATGTCGATGGCACATGAGGTCCCCGGCAAAGATCTGTAAAACTCCCTTGTTTGTAGACTGTAATTTCTTCGCCCTCCGGTACAGCATTTACATTTTCAACTTTATAAGGCTCTTCAAGGTCTTCAAACAAAGAAATCGCTTCATCCCGAGACAAAACAAGACGCTCTACCTTGTCCCCACGTTTTAAAATTTCTTTGATTTTGTCTTCAATTATTGAAAAATCTTCTGGTGTAATATGGTGCTCTAAATCAAAATCATAGTAAAACCCATCGGCCACATCCGGCCCAATCACGGGTTTCGAATCCGGCCAAATTTCTTTTAAAGCTTGTGCTAAAACATGCGCCAACGAATGTCGCATCAGAGGTAAAGCCTCCGCATCCTTTAACGTCAAAAGCTGTAAGACACAATCTTTTTCTAAAGGACGGGTTAAATCCCAATATTTTCCATCTACTTTGGCATAAAGTGCGGACTTTGCCAAAGAAGGCGAAATGCTTTGAGCAATTTTAAAAGCAGAAACACCTTTATTATATTCTTTTTGGGATCCATCTGGAAATGATATTTTAATCATAATATATCCTTTTATATTTAAACACTATAGTCATAG
>JAFGVS010000066.1 GCA_016937865.1 Alphaproteobacteria bacterium | reverse complement strand
GTCGCCATTTATAGTCGAACTCAATAATGCGCATATCTATTTCGTTAGACTATAAAACAAAATACACCCAATGGGTGTTTTTTTTCTAAAGGATCTCGGGTTTCAATATAGCTTAGGTATTTTGTATGAATTTCATCCAAGGGTGTTTTTTTCTAGAGCGGGAATAACTTTGCAGATTTGATTGTGCTCACATCGGATGCATTTTTTTACATTGAACTTTTCTGGTTTATTCTTAATACAAGAAGACAAAGGGTGTTTTTCTTTAGGTCTTTTATTTAATTTAAGTGTTACAGATGTTCCATATCCTGTTCCGTTATAACTTGTTAAGAGTGGACGAGCCTCTTTTGATGTATCAATAATGCCTTTGATGCTTTTTGGTTTGTCCGAAAAAATCCATTCTCCGTCATCTTGTTTTTTATGCTTTGTTTTGAAAAATAAAGGAACACTGCTTTCAATCTGAATTTTGAGTTTTTCGGTTTTATTTGTTTCGATTTGAATGACAAATTTTTCATGTAATTGTTTTAGGCTTGTTGATATCCAGGGGCCTTGTTTAAAAGATGTACCTGTAAAATACAAGTTGGATATCCATTCTTTGCGATCGCTTTGTATAATGAGCAGACCTTGGAACGCTCTTTGTGATTTTAATTCCCAAGATCCTTTCTTTGAAAAATCTTTAATGGTTGTTTTAAAAAATCCATCTTTAATTATTTTATTGTTTATTTGGGTGATATTGGATGAAAAAATTAGAGCATAGACGGTGCCTGTTGTTTGAAATTTTTTTGGCATTAAAGGTTCGAATGCTATTTCCATTTATTTAGGATAGCATTTCAGTATGATAATACAACTCTTAATTTTATATAAAGACTAGGAATCAATTCCTAGTAATTTGTAACCCTTCACTGGTTCTATGAAATTCGAATTGGATTGTATTTTTAGGAAGATCCATCCGGTCTGGCCATTCAATAAAAATAATGGCTTTATCAAAATATTCTTCTAGGCCTAACTCTTGAATTTCAGAAAGATCATGAATGCGGTACAAATCTACGTGTAGAAGTGTTCCTTTTGGTGTTTCGTATTCTTGCATCAATGTAAATGTTGGGCTTGGGACGGCAATGTTTCCGCAGAGCGCTTGAATAAAGCCACGGACGAATGTTGTTTTTCCTGCCCCAAGGTCTCCATTAAGGGCAAAAATAGCCGGGGCGGTTATTTCCCCAGCCATTTTTTTTGCGTATTTGATGGTGTCTTGTTCTGTTTTTAATATCACTTTATCGCTCCTGGAAATCCATTCTATTTGTCTCTACTTCCGTTTACTGCGTGATCCGTGTGTCCTCACGTACCGGTTTCTTTAAAAACACATCCCCCGGATGTATTTTTATGCGAAATGTACGCTGCAGTACGCGACACTTGAAACGAAAGTATATCCTAAACATAAGCGTTTGTGATAAATCACAAACTTAAATTTCGTTGTAATCTCTTGATTTTGTCTTTTTATTTAAACAAACCCAACGGTTTCCTTTACCTTGTTTAATAACGGTGTTGCAAGTTTGTTTGCTTTTTCTGCGCCGTCTTTTAAGATTTTATCCAAGTTTTTTGGATTCTTTAAAAGATCGCGAGCTTTGTTGCCAATAGGCGTTATTTTTTCGATACAGATTTCTGCAAGATCTTTTTTGAATGTTGCAAAGTTTTGTCCGGCATAGTTATTTAGAATATCTTGCGCCTGTTTTTCGGCTAGGTTTGCAAAAATTGTTAAAAGGTTTTTGGCCTCTGGACGATTTGCTAATTCTTGAACGGTTGCAGGCAAAAGATCTGAATCTGTTTTAGCTTTTCGAATTTTCTGTGCAATGTCATCTGCTGAATCTAGTAGATATAAGACATCATTTGGGTTTTTCCCTGATTTGCTCATTTTATTTGTACCGTCCCGTAGTCCCATGATGCGGGCTCCTTCTTTTGCAATAGCTGGTTCGGGCAAAACAAAAAGATCTGTGCTATAATCGTGGTTAAACTTTTGAGCGATATCTCGTGTAAGTTCTACGTGTTGTTTTTGATCTTCCCCAACTGGGACGTGTGTTGTCCCGTAGAGCAGAATATCTGCCGCCATTAGAACAGGATAATCATATAAGCCAACAGAGGCTTGTTCACGATTTTTTCCAGCTTTGTCTTTAAATTGTGTCATTCGGTTTAACCATCCAACGCGTGCTGTACAATTTAAAATCCAGCCAAGCTCTGCATGTGCAGACACATGGCTTTGAAGAAATAGAATTGATTTTTTGGGATCTAGGCCACAAGCGATATAAACGGCCGCAATCTCACGGATACGTTGGTGTAATGTTTTTGGATCTTGAGGTACGGTAATGGCATGTAAATCCACGATGCAATATAGAAGTTGTTTAATATCTACTTTGTTTTGATAATCCACCCAATGTTTCATTGCGCCGATATAGTTCCCAAGTGTGAAGTCGCCGCTGGGTTTTAAGCCGGAGAAAATTTTTGTCATTATATATATCCTTATGATTAAAGACGATTGTAGGTTATTTATTGAAAAAAGTAAAGTGGGGGATGTGAATGTAAGGCGTTAAAAACGCCACCAGGTGAATTTAGAAAATGTTTTTTTTGTTTTTACCATATTGTTTTTTAAAAAGGGGAGCCGTTAGGCTCCCGTTGTCCTTATAGTCGTAAAGGCATAACCACGTATATAAAGTGGTCGTTGTCTTTTTCTTTCATAATCGCAGGTGATGTCCCATCAGACAATTGGAATTCCATGTCTTCTGTTTCAATTTGATTCGCCATGTCGAGTAGTTTGCGATACGCAAATAAGATTTCGATTGTATCTCCGTCATATTTTGCGGCGATGTCTTCTGTACCTGTTCCTGCTTCTGGTGTACTTGCGGTTAGTGTCAGACCTTCTTTGCTGACGATCATTTTAACGGCTTTGAACTTATCGACAGACACAGATGAAATACGATCGACTGATTCTTTGAAATCTGCTGTCTTTAGGCTTAATGTTTTATCGTTGCCTTTTGGAATCACGGCTAAATAATTTGGATATTTTCCATCTATCAGCTTTGAAGTCATAACGGCGTGTTCAAATGAGAAACGTGTTTTGGTTTCAGAAACCTCAACCGTTACGTCTGCAGATGTATCATCTAAGAGTTTGCGGAGCTCTCCAATGACTTGTTTTGGGATAATCACACTTGGCATGCCTTTTGATCCATCTGGTGCTGGGACATCAAATAGAGCCAAGCGTCCACCATCGGTTGCCGCAGAGCGTAGTATGTTTTGCCCATTTTCTTCCAATGTATGTAGGTAGATCCCGTTTAAATAATAGCGTGTTTCTTCATTCGAAACCGCAAATTTTGTTTTATCAATTAAGGCAATTAAATCATCTGGTGTAATTGTGAATTTAAAGGGCAATGGTGCGCCGGCCATCATTGGGAAATCATCTGCTGGCAACATTGGCAATGCAAATTTTGCGCGACCTGCTGTAATTAGCATTTGTGTTTCTTTTGTTTCAAAAGAGACATCCGCATCCGGCAATTTACGTGCGATGTCATGAAGGATGTGTGCAGGCAGTGTTGTTTTTCCCTCTTCTGCGACTTGAGCCGGTACTTTTTCAATGATTTCGATGTCCGTATTTGTTGCTGTAAAAAGCAATTCATTCCCGGCTTCGATCTTTAGATTCGACAAAATCGGAATCGTACTTTTACGTTCAGCAATAGGTGCTACGTGTGATAGTGCTTTAAGCAAGTCTTGGCGGGTGATTGTAAATCGCATTTCTTATCCTTTTCCCTTAGTGTATTTCTTTTTAAAAATAGCAAATTTAATTTTTGACGCAAGCTTTTTTTAGCTAATTTGTGCTATTATAGCCCCCGACTTTTTTTAGAACGTGTACATAGACGCCTTCGATATCTGTTGCGAGTGATAATAAAGGATCTTTTTCAGAAAGTGTTTTTGAAATATCGAGTAAATGTAAGCATTTTCCGCTGTGTGTGGCGATTGTTTCAATGACACGGTTGAGCGGCATGCCCAGCCCGGTTAATTTGTCTTGGATCCATTGCTTGCTGACGGCTTCACCGGTTTCGACAGCGATAAGCGTGTTTTTCCATTCGACATCATTGTCTAAAACGCCCAGTGTAAATGATTCAAGGGTGTGTTCCCGTGTCATGGGTGTTGTTAGTGCCGCAAATATTTTTGGTGTTGTTGGTTTATCCAAAAGAAGTTTTAGCCACCATCCATCAGATGGAAAGCTTTGTACTGGAATACCGACAATTAAACGTGGGCGATCAAATAGAGCGGCAACGGCCTTGGCCTCGCTTTCGAAAAAAGAAAAGGGCGGTTTAAATCCGAAGATGCCTCGCATTAATGAGATGAGCGCACTGTTTTCTTCGACTTGCAAAAAAGATTTTTTGGAACAAGACTGCACAACCCCTAAAGAAAAAGGTGTTTTTTCAAACACACTATTTGCGGTTTTTAATCGTGCGAGGTCTCCGATTTGTTTTGAGGTCGGTGTTAAAAATTCTGACATTGCTTTTAATCTCTTTTTCCCTTATAATCGGTTATAGATAGAATAAGGAGGTTTCGCTTGAGAAGAAGTATAAGATTTTTCTTTTTAATTTCCACTCTTTTTTTGAGTATTGCATTCTCTGCTCATGCAGAGAGTCTTTCTGTGGATCTTAGTGCACGCCATGTTGCGGTTGGTGAGCCGTTTACAATCACGTTAACTTATGTGGGAAATAATCCCGATCGTTTCGGTGAACCAGATCTTTCGTCGCTTTATAAAGATTTTGAATTTAGAGGCAAAGAACAGTCTTTTGAAGCCAAAGAAGCCGGCGCGGCTTATCTGGTTGAATTAAAATTGGCCTATACGCTTATTCCAAAACGCGAAGGGACATTTAAAATTCCATCGTTTTATGCGGGGAATAATGAATTCACGCAGCCATATGAAATTTTTGTTGGGGATTATTTTAACGAAGGTCAAAAAAACAAAGGCCAAGAAGTGGTCGCCCCAAGTGCGCCTTCCCATTCCACGGATTGGTCGTTTATGATTGGATCGGTGCTTTTTATTGCGGGTGGTCTTTTATTCTTGTTGTCTGGTTTGTTTATGGTGCTGCGTTTTTTCGAAAAAGCAAAGAAGTCTAAATGAGCCAAAAAGATTTCATCGTTTTAAATGCTATGTTGGAACCTTTGCGGCGGTGGTATACTCAAGCCGGGGTGGAAGAAATTGCGCTTAATCGTTCCGAGCAAATTTGGTTACGGTTACGAAATCGGCGGAATAATCCGTGGATCATGATGCCCGACCGAGATTTACATAAAGACTATTTGCTTAATTTATTTTATGTGATTGCCAATACGTTTGAAGGATCATTTGATCCCAATGCCGGCACGCCGACGTTGTATGCGACGTTGCCAGGCGATCATCGTTTTGCCGGGATTGCGGGCAAGAATGTCATGTATGACGAAGATGATTTAACCGGCGGGTTTGCGTTTAATATTCGGGCGCATGATGGCGAGGTCCAATACGGGTTTGAAGACTATGGTTTGGATCATGATGACGATACGTTGCACAAGGTCAAAAAGACCGTTTCAAAGACGGAAAAAAATCCCTATAAGCGTTTGTTGCAATTGATCCAAAGTGGGGAGCCTATTTTGATTTCCGGGGCGACTTCGACCGGTAAAACGACGTTTTTGAATAATTTATTAAAGACGCTGGATGACAATTTGCGCGTGATTACTATTGAGGATTCCCGTGAGTTGATTGTAAAGCAAAAGAACCATGTGCACTTACTTTTATCCCGAACGAATCAGACGAATGAGATGACCTATAAGGGGCTGATTGATTTGATCGTGCGAATGACGCCGGATGTGATTATTGGGGGGGAGGTTTCCACCCAAAATGCTGGCGCGATTTGGGAATTGATGCGATCAGGTCATGATCATTTTTATGCGTCGATCCATGCTGAATCGCCGGATTCCGCCTATGAAGCTTTTGCCGATCGAATTTTGCATTCAGGCGTGAAACGGGATGCGAAGAATTTGGTGGAGGTGATGCGCCAAAAACTCCACGTGATACAGATCAGCCGCGACGGCGGATTGCGGGCGGTCACTGCAATTGTATAACAATTGCGTGACCTACCGTATTCTCTTGGAAATTAATTCTATGGACGCTATGCGCGATTTTTCAAACATCATTCGATGTACCCCATGTGCATCTTCGTTCTTAAATCACGCCTTTCGTCTCATATAACCACTGCGTTTTAATTTCGTTGCGTGTGTAGAAAGTTCTTTTTTAACTTACTTCGATATCTCCATAAGATGAGTCAAATAGTATAATTTTTTTGCCTTCAGTGTTTTCTTCCGTTAGAAGAATTTTAAATCGGCAGTATATGTATTCTGATTTTAAATAGTCCGGGTTAATTTTTGAACTATTTCCTTTTTCTAGATTTATACGAAAACTATCTTGTCCATTTTTTTGAGGGACAATTAAGTTCCAACTTTCCGTTTGGTCATCTAAGTATATGAAGGGGGATTCTATTTCTTTCTCTAGGTGTGTTGCACTTTGGAGATCAATATCTACTTCCCAGTTTTCGCCCAATGAGAGGATACCGTTAACAGCATGAGAAGTTGCTTGTTTTCCATCTAACCAGACAAATGCTTGAATCTTTCCTGTATTAGATTCAAATTCATCCTTAATGCCAATTTTTCCATTTTCAACAGTTAAAACTATTGCTTTGTTTGGAACAAGAGCAATCCCGGTATATTTTTTTATTTCTGGTTTTATTTTAATAGTCATTGTTTTCCTTTTTTAGTATTTTTATTTTCTTTTTCTGGTTTTTTTGGGGGGGTGCAGGCTTTTGTTGAAGTCTGTCTCCACCACTGAGGTCTTTAGTTGTATCTTTAGCTTTTAAGGTTGTTGCCCCGTAGAGTCCGTCGTTTAAAACTATTTTTGTCATTTTTTATCCTTTTAAAATTGTTATATAAAATCCAGTGCTTGATGAAGCTAAGATGAATGTTAGGAGAACTCCTGTAATGAAAAATCGAAAGCTCCATTTGGTTTTTTGTTGCAATTTCTTTTCTAATTCTTTCTTTTTGTTGATGTCGTTATTTTTTATTAATTCTCCAATATAATCACTGTTTTGACTGAACATTTGAAGTAATATAATTATTGAAGTTAGAAAGGCCAGTCCTGCTGAAATCCATACGCCAAAGTATATTTCGTTTTCTATGGATTTTCGTAAAAGAATTAGTACGCCTATTGCAAGGGTGGACAGACTTAAAATTTGTTTATCTTTTTCCATTCTATTTTGCACCCAGGCAGAGATAAAAGTGCTACGTCTTTTCCAACTAGTGTTTGATGATCTCGTTCTTCTTTAGTCATGTTATTCCTTTTCTTCTGTTTTGTATACTCGCGCGACAGGTAAACCCTGTCAACGGGATTAAATTCCTATCCTCTGGCCCGTTATCTAGGACTCATTGTTTGAAATTTCAAGGGCTTAGAACATTTTTTTTGTCATATTTCTTTATATTGATTTCTGTGGGGTTTCTTTGCATACTCGTCTTATATGTTTTTTAACGAAGGATAATTATGAAAATTGGTTTATTATTGCCGGCGGTAAAGCAGGGTGGGGTTGAGAGTAGTGTTCTTGATTTGGCGTTATATTTAAAATCCGTCAAAGGGGTTACGCCTGTGGTGATCTCTAACGGTGGGCCGAAAGTGTCTATATTGCGTAAAGCGAAGGTGAAGCATATTCTTTTTCCGGCGCATACGAAAAACCCGATTAAGATTTTCTTTAATATTTCCAAATTGGCAAAGCTTTTAAAGCAAGAAAAGATCGATCTTTTACATGTGCATTCGCGGGCGCCAGCCTGGGTTGGATACTTCGCGACGAAAAAAATCGGCATTCCTTTTCTAACCACGTTTCATGGGCGCTATGGTCATAAAGGCTTATTCGGTTTAAAGAAAAAATACAACGAGATCATGTTGCGCGGGCGGTATGTTATTGCCGTGTCTGAATTTACCGCGAAACATATTAAATCCGTTTATGCGTGGGCGAAAGACAAAGTGGTCACTGTGCCGGGGTGGATCGATTTAAAACGCTATACGCCAAAGGCCGTTTCATCCGCCGAGGTTGTGGCTCTGCAGAAAAAATACGCTTTACCGAAAGGTGTGCCTGTGATTACGATCGTCGGGCGGTTGCGTCGGTTAAAAGGGCATGATTATTTTCTGGAGGCTTTGTCGCATCTTAAAAAAGATTTCCGTGTGTTGATTATCGGATCTGGCGATGGTGGTTCGTATGAACAGCATTTGCATAATCTGGTTAAATATTATGATTTGGTCGATAAAGTTATTTTTGTGGGCGAATCCGATCAGTTGCCCGTGTTTTATGCCTTGTCGAGTGTGGCGGTGAGTGCGACCTCTACAAAGCCTGAAACGTTTGGGCTAACAACGCTGGAGGCCATGGCGATGGGTGTGCCTGTTGTCGCGACCGCTCAGGGTGGATCATTGGAATTGGTCTTTGAAGGTAAGACAGGATTTTTGGTTAAACCTTGTGATGCGCTCGATTTGGCGCGTGGGTTGCGAAAAGCGCTGGGTCTAAATCCGTCAAGGTATAAAGATATGCAAAAGGCGTGCATAACGTTTGCAAAAGAATTTTCGCGTGATAAGATGTGTGGGAAAGTTTTGAGCTTGTATCGTAAACTCATCAAACCATGAGGAGGATTTTGACGTGTTGAGACATAAAAAAGTAGTTTTATTGGGTGTTTTAATTTTAATTATTGGGGGATTTTTAGTGTTTGGACTTGGAAAGAAAACGTTTGAAGTAAATGATCATGTTAATGGCTTTGTTTTGAAAGAAAAACAGGTCGTGAAATCTGTGACTGGCGGTGTTGCGTATTTGTTTGAACATGAAAAAACAAAAGGCCAAGTGCTTTATGTTAAAAATGATGATTCTCATAAAACGTTTTCCATCTTTTTTAAAGCGCCGACAACGGATTCGACGGGTGTGTCTCATATTATGGAGCACTCTGTCTTGGCGGGATCGAATAAGTTCCGTGGGAAAGATCCGTTCTTTGAATATTTTCAAACGTCTCCACATTCGTTTATGAATGCGATGACGTGGCAAGACATGGTGTGGTATCCGTTTTCAACACAATATGATCAGAACTTTTCTGATTTGATGGATATTTATTTGGATTCTGTGTTTCATCCGCTGTTGAAAAAAGAAACGTTTATGCGTGAAGGATGGCGCTATACATTTGATGAAAAAGATAATCTTGGGGTTAACGGGATTGTGTATAATGAAATGAAACATGCTTATGCTAGTGTGGGACGTCAGTTATATATGAAGGGTTTAAAAAGCTTGTTTGGTAAGTATAATTGCTCTGGTGGAAATCCGGTGCATGTGCCCGATTTAACCTATGAAGCCTTTAAGGCTTATCATGATAAATATTATCATCCATCGAATAGCTTGGCTTATTTTTATGGAGATGGCGATATTGCGTCTCATTTAGAAAAACTTAATGCTGTTTATCAAGGCTATTCTTATGAAAAACCGGCTGAAATCAATGTGCCAAAGGTTAAAAAAGAGCGTGTTGTGTCGACCTATCCTGCGGCGAAAGGCGAAACAAAATCTTATGCGTCTTGGTTTTATTCTTTGGGACGCAGTGATGATTTTGTGATGGAAGCAAAAGCCGATTCATTGAAATATTTATTGGTTGGTTATGAAGATGCGCCTTTGAAAGCAGATATTGTTCAAGCCGGTTATGCGAATGATATTGATATTGATGTTTGGGCTATTCAAGGGCATTTAATTATGATGGTTTATGCTGAAGGTATTTCGCCACAACATGTTAAAAAGATTGAATCTATTTATGCAAAATCTTTAAAGAAAATTGTTGAAAAAGGATTTTCGGATAAATCGGTTAGGGCGGCGATTTCAACAGCGCAATTTAAATTGTTCCACCGTGTCGATAATGAAGGCTTGGATATGTCGGATGAAGCCTTGCGTCCGTTCTTGCGTAATACGTCTTTGTTTTCTTTCTTGAATAAAGAAGATATTTTCGCGCAATACAAAAAAGATTTATCGAAACCAGATGCATTCGAATCAATTGTACAAGATTTGATGGTTAAAACATCGCCTAGTTTTGTGCTTTTAAAGCCAGATGCGCAGTGGACTGTAAAAGAAGAAAGCAAATTGGCGGATCGGTTAAAAAAGGTTCAAAAAGGGTTTTCCTCGGAAGCATTAAAGCGTGTTAAATCATCGTTGGACGAATTTAAGGAAAGTGAAAAAAATCCGGAAGCGGCAACCACTTTGCCGAATATGTCGTCCTCTGCGATGCCAAAAACATTAGGTGTTATTCCAACAAAGCTAGCCAAGATTGGGGATGTTGAATTTTTTTATCATCCGTTAGTCTCTAAAGGTGAAAATGTTGCCGTTCGTGTTTATTTTGATCTAGAAACCGTTTCTAAAGATTTGATTCCGTATGTTGGACTTTATATGGAAATTGCAGATAAGTTCGCGCCAGAAGGTGTTGCGTTATCTGATTTTATTTTTGATCAAAAAATAGCAATTGGGCGTACGTTTGATTTTTGGGATGATGTTGCATTGTCTTATCAGCCAAAAGAGTTTTCTGCTAAAGTCGGCATTGGGGGGGAGATTCTTTCTGATTCTATTCCACAGGCATTACATATTTCCGAGCAGATTTTGTTTCAACTCGACTTTTCAGATAAGGCTAAAGTGAAAGCTGTTTTGGAACGTCTTTTGTCTGAAAAAGAAATGGCGTATCGTCAACATGGTTACCCGTTGTTGCGTCAATCAAGTGCCATGAAATCGTTTGATGATTTATTTTCTGGATTCGGATTTTATTTGTTCTTAAAAGATGTTGTTGCCAATTTTGATCGTGATTACGATATGATTATTTCTCAATTTAAACGTATACGTAAAACGGTTTTTACGTCTTCTGCCTTGACGTTGAGTGTTGTTGCGCCGGAAGATAATTATGATGCTGTTTTAAAAGCAACAACAGCGTTTACGCAAAAATTACCTGTTGGTGACTTGGAACATAAGGTTGTTTCTTACCCGGTTTATTTGTCGAATCAGGCCTCTATTATTCCAGCGCGTACGCAGGAAAATACACTTGTGATGCGGGTTTTTGATGTAAAATCAATGAAAGATTATGCGGGTTGGTCGATGATGGCGAACGTTTTACGGGGGGAATATTTGTTGCCGGAAATTCGTTTTAAAGGTGGCGCTTATGGTGTTGCGGCGACGATTGATCCAAATGGGCAGTTTTATTTAAAGAGTCGGGCTGATTCAAAATTAAAAGAAACTTATGTTGCTTTTGATCGTACGCCAGATGCTCTTTCTAAAGTGGATATTCCAGATAACCGTTTTGATGGCTATAAGTTAAAACTTTTGGCTGGCTTCTTTACCCCTGAGACTCCTTCTCAGAAGGCGCATCGTGTGGCGAAATATCATTTTACACGATTGTCTGTTGAGGATCGTCAAACCTGGTATGATGCGGTTCGCTCTTTTGCAGAATCTGATGTGAAGTCCTATTTAGATCGTCTTCGACCATTATTAAAAACAGGGATTCGCGCAACCCAAGGAAACGAGATACAAATTCAAGAAAATGAAAAGCTATTTGATGTCATTTATAATGGCTTAGGGGATATTAAACATGTTGGAGAAACTGACAAAAAAGATTAAAGACGCTTTTGCGAAAGCGGGCTATGAAACGGATGTTACGCTTGGGGCTTCTAATCGCCCCGAGCTTTCTGATTTTCAGTGTAATGATGCTTTGCGTTTGGCAAAACAGTTGGGAAAGAACCCGCAAGACATTGCCGCTGAGATTGCAAGGCATTTAGAAGAGGATCCTCTTTTTGAGTCTGTGTCTGTTGATGGACCTGGGTTTTTGAATTTCAAAATGACAGATGCGTTTTGGGTGGGCCAAGCGCAGGCTCTTTTAAAAGATGACCGTTTGGGGATTCCAAAGACGGCCCAAAAACAAAAAATCGTGATTGATTATGGTGGACCAAATGTGGCTAAACCTTTGCATGCCGGCCATTTGCGTTCTGCCGTGATTGGCGAATCCATTAAGCAAATTCTTCGATTTTCGGGACATAATGTCATTGGCGATGTTCATTTTGGGGATTGGGGATTGCAGATGGGATTGGTTTCTTCGGAAATTGATCGTCGTAGAATTGCCCGTGTTTATTTTGATAAAAGTTTTACGGGGAAATATCCAACGCAAGCGCCTGTTACCATGGCGGAGTTATCTGAAATTTACCCAACGGCTTCTGCTCGTGCGAAAGAAGATGACGTATTTAAGAAAAAAGCGCAGACCCAAACGTTGCGGTTGCAAAATGGCGAGCGTGGATTGCGTGCGCTTTGGCAGCATAATCGTGATACATCTATGGAGTCCATTAAAAAGAGTTATGAAACTTTGGGGGTGAAATTTGATCTTTGGATGGGCGAGGCGGATGTGCATGATCGCTCTATGGATTTGATTGAGAAATATAAAAAGGCTGGTAAATTAGAAGAATCTGATGGGGCTTATGTTATTTCGGTCAAAGAAGAGACAGATAAAAAAGAAATGCCTCCTGTTCTTGTTTTAAAAAGTAATGGTTCTGTGGGATATCATACAACGGATATTGCGACTGTTGATTATCGTATTAAAGAGCTTGCGGCAGATAAAATTATTTATGTTACGGATGATCGCCAAAAACTGCATTTTGAACAATTGTTTCGTGCGGTGAAAAAATTAAAAATGGTTCCAGAGGACTTCCCTTTTTATCATGTCGCTTATGGCACCATGAATGGTACGGATGGAAAGCCTTTTAAAACCCGTGCTGGTGGGGTTTTGCGCCTGGAAGATATGATTGATTTACTCCAAGAGGCTGGTATGAAATGTCTTGCCGATAGAGAGGGATCTGATTCTTGGAAAGAGGCTGTTTCCCGTCAAGTTGGTGTGGCGGCTTTGAAATTTGGTGATTTGATCAATCCACCTCGTTCTGATTATGTTTTGGATTTAGAGGCTTTTACAAAATTTGAAGGCAAGACAGGGCCTTATATTCAATATACAGGTGTACGCATTCAGTCGGTTTTGAAAAAAGCCAAAGATGAGCCTGTTTTGGGTGATGCTTTGCAGGAAACAGAAAAAGAATTAATACAAAAGATTTTTGGATTTCAAAAAGCGTTTGAATTATCTGCTGAAAAATATTCTCCACATTATTTGTGTATGGCTGCATTTGAGATTTCACAGGCGTTTAATGCGTTTTATCATGCGTGTCCGATTCTGAATGAAGAAAGCAAGGCTGTTCGTTCCCATCGTCTGGCGTTGTGTCATTTGACATTAAAAAGTCTTTTGATCTTTGCAAAATTGATTGGAATCGAAATTCCTGAAAAAATGTAGGGAATCTAAGGCGTTCTATTTAGACTTAAGTTTTTGAAATTAGATTCTTTTTTCGAATCTATCCCTTAATTATGAAAAAGAGTCAAAAAGTGCTTGCTTTTTTTTGCCGTAAGCTTTATAACTTGCAACGCCTAATAAAGGAACCGATTCGGTGAAAGATGATAAAAAGATGATAGATTCAACTATTCGTATTCGTTTGAAAGCTTTTGATTACGCAGTGTTAGAAGATGCTGTGAAAGAAATTGTGAGTGCGGCTAAGCGTACTGGTGCAAAAGTTGCCGGTCCGATTGCTTTGCCTACGAATAAACAGATTTTCACGGTTAACCGTTCACCTCATGTAAACAAAAAGTCTCGTGAGCAGTTTGAAATGCGTACGCATAAACGGTTGTTAGATATTTTAGAACCAACACATAACACGGTTGAGGCTTTGATGGG
>JAFGVS010000065.1 GCA_016937865.1 Alphaproteobacteria bacterium | reverse complement strand
GGGTGTACAAACGGCCCGTGAAGTCGCCACGGATTTAAACAAAAACGGCGAAAAAGTGGGGGTAATGGCAATCCGTTTATACCGTCCATTCCCAGTTGATACATTTATGGCCAAACTACCAACAACGGTAAAGAAAATTGCCGTTCTAGATCGAACAAAAGAACCAGGCTCTGTCGGGGAACCGCTTTATCTCGACGTTGTCTCTTCCTTGGCACAAAATGGCAAATTAATTCCAACAACACGCGGACGCTATGGATTAGGCTCGAAAGAATTTAGCCCTGCGGATGTAAAAGCTTTATTTGATGAGTTAAAAAAAGAAGATGGCAAACGCGAAGTCACACTTGGCATTATCGACGACGTCACAAAGTTATCTTTAACACCTGCTGACTATACATTACCAGACAACGGCTATAACTCTGTGTTTTGGGGATTAGGATCTGACGGAACCGTTGGAGCCGCAAAAAACACCGCGAAAATCTTAAAAGACGTAACCGGTAAATATACCCAAAACTATGCGATCTATGACTCTAAAAAAGCAGGGAGCTACACAGCCTCTCACTTACGAATCAGCGATGAACCAATTGATAAGCCATACTTAATTTCAAATGCAGACTTTGTTTCTTGTTCTCATTTACCTTTAATGAACGTACAAGACATTACACGCCCTGCAAAAGAAGGTGGAATATTCTTATTAAATACAATCGTCCCAGAAGACAAACTTTGGTTGGAATTGCCTTTAAACGTTCGTCGGAATATTCAACAAAAGAAATTAAAATTCTATACAATTAATGCATCACACATTGCACGTGATGTTGGTATGGGACGTCGTATTAATACAATTATGCAAATGGCCTACTTTGCTTTAACAGAGGTATTACCCGCAGATCAAGCCGCAAAAACCTTAAAAGATGCGGCCACAAAAGCCTATTCGAAAAAAGGGGAAGAAATCGTTAAACGCAATCACGAAGCGATCGATCAGGCTATTGCAGGACTAAAAGAATTCAAAGTCCCAGCCGTACTTGGCGGTGGAAGTTCAACAGGAGACGAAGTCTTCGAACATGCCCCAGACTTTGTGAAGTATGCAACACGTGAAATGATGGAAGGCCGTGGAGACATGTTACCCGTCAGCGCATTCCCACCCGATGGCACCTTCCCGATGGGAACGACAGCTTATGAAAAACGCTACATCGCCGATGAAGTGCCGGATTGGGATCCAGAAATTTGTATCCAATGTGGAAAATGTTCATTCGTCTGTCCGCACGCGGCGATTCGGACACAAGTCGCCGATAAATCTGATTTAGGCGATGCGCCAGAAGGATTCCGTTCTATCGATTACAAAGGAAAAGAACTTGGTGAAGACAAAGACTATATCGTTCAAGTTTCTCCTGCGGACTGTACCGGATGTACATTGTGTGTAACTGTTTGCCCAGCCATGGATAAAAACAATCCAGGACGCAAAGCGATTAACATGACGCCAATCGACAAAATGAAAGAACAACAGGCGTGGTTTGACTATAGTAAGAAATTACCAGAAGTCGACGTTTCAAAACTAAATACCAATATGCCAAAGCACTCTCAATTGAAAAAACCATTGATGGAATTCTCTGGTGCGTGCGCAGGATGTGGTGAAACACCATACTTAAAGTTAATCACGCAGCTCTTCGGAGACCGCATGGTGATTGCCAATGCCACAGGATGTTCATCTATCTATGGCGGTAACTTGCCAACCACACCATATGCCACAAATGAAGAAGGTTTAGGACCAGCTTGGTCAAATTCCTTATTCGAAGATAATGCGGAATATGGATATGGGATGAAACTCACATTCGATCATCGAGAACGTACAGCGCGTGAATTACTTGAAATGCTACGCAAAGACTTACCAACGGATTTAGTTGATACCTTACTTTCAAATCCACAAGCCAAAGATCAAGATTTTGTGATTCAACGCCAAAACATTGCGGTACTGAAACAAAAGCTATCTGGAATGAGCGGAAATGACGCCGCCGTCGCCCTGCTCCCAATCGCAGACTTCTTAACCAAGAAATCAATGTGGATTGTGGGCGGAGATGGATGGGCCTACGACATCGGTTACGGTGGATTAGACCACGTCATGCACATGACAGAAAATGTAAATATCTTTGTGATGGATACAGAAGCTTACTCTAATACAGGTGGACAAATGTCGAAAGCGACACCACTTGGGGCATCTGCAAAATTTGCAAGTGGCGGAAAAGAACAACACAAAAAAGACCTCGGCTTAATTGCCATGGCCAGCGCAAATGTGTATGTCGCCCGCATTGCGATGAATGCAAATGAAGCCCAAGCCGTTCGCGCCTTTAAAGAAGCGGAAAGCTATGATGGTCCTTCTCTTGTATTGGCATACTGCCCATGTATTGCACAAGGCGTTGATTTAACGAAACAAGTACAACAACAAAAAGACGCGGTTAAAAGTGGTCACTGGCCTCTATATCGTTTCGATCCACGAATGATTGGAACAGACAAGCCAGCACTTCAAATCGACAGTGCACCAAATTCTGATTTGTTAGGGGATTACTTTGATACACAATTGCAGTACACAGCTGTCCAACAACAAAACCCAGAACGGTTTAAAAAACTTGTAGAACACGCAAAAGGACAAATTGCGTATAAAGCAGATCTATTCAAAAAAATCGCAGACAAGTAATATTATTAAAAAAGAAAAAAGGCTCAATTGTATTGGGCCTTTTTTTATCCGCTTGATCCCATCCTATAAAAATGCTATCCTACCATCGAAAACAAAACGAGAACAATAAATTAAAACGACGTTTAAGTTTGCGCCCTGTCGCAAACGATTATGTTTAAGATATATTTTCGTTTCAAGTGGCGCGTACCGCAACGTACATAAGGTACGTGAGGACACACAGATCACGTGGAAACGGGAATTAGTTACAAACAGAATAAACGTCCAAAAGGATTAAAATGAAAAACATTTGTGTATTTTGTGGGGCCAGCATCCCAAACGATTCCGTCTTTATTGAAGACGCAAAAAAACTCGGCGACTGGATTGGAAAACACGGACATCGCCTCATTTATGGCGGTGGAGGAACAGGCCTTATGGGAGAAGTTGCAATGGCGGTCATGAAACATCACAATAATATTTTAGGTATTACAACCAACGGCATTGCTAAATTTGAAGCCCCAATCAAAACATTAAAAACAGAATTCGTCGACTCGATCCAGGACCGAAAAGAAAGAATGATCCAAGAAGCCGATGTCTTCGTCGTATTGGCGGGGGGAATTGGCACGATCGATGAAATTTCTGACGTCTTGGTCGACCAACAAATCGGTGCACATAAAAAACCACTTATTTTGGTCAATACTAAAGGATACTATAATCCTTTTATGGCTTGGCTCGACACGATACATAAACAAGGCCTCATTTCAGACATCACAGAAAAGCGTTTAAAATGCGACGCCGTCGACACCGTCGAAGAAGCCTGTAACCGTATCTAAAAAAATCCCGCTAGTGCGGGATTTTTTTTAACGTATATTATAAAGACCTATTCTTTCGGAGCAAAATATTCCTGAATTCTCGCATCCTGTCTTTCAACACCATATTTTTCAGAAAGATATGACATATAATCATCATAAATCATGCCTGAAAATTGTTTTTCAACAAAGTCCGCTGTCTTTTTAAATTCAGGAGAACCTGTTTTAATGGTTGGCGTTTTAATATCTTTCAAATGCACCAAAAATGCTTTTTCTTCGGCTTTAACAATGAACATATCGCCTTTTTCTGCCGTAAATGTTTTTGCCAAAACATCTGGATGAATCTTAGAAGAGTGCGTAAGGGTCTGTATTAAACCATTCACTTTTCCAGATTCTTGAGCTTTTGT
>JAFGVS010000064.1 GCA_016937865.1 Alphaproteobacteria bacterium | reverse complement strand
TTCTGGCCATTCCTGTTGTTTGGAATGCCGGGCTTCATGATTATCAAAAACAGCGTATCATGACTTTTCTTCAGCCGGATAAAGATACCGCTGGGGCGAGCTATCATATTACGCAGTCTAAGATTGCCTTGGGATCAGGAGGGTGGACTGGAAAAGGGTATTTGCATGGGTCGCAAAGCCATTTGAATTTTTTGCCAGAAAAACAAACGGATTTCATTTTTACGATGTTTGCCGAAGAGTTTGGCTTTTTGGGTAGTTTTGCGCTTTTGAGTTTGTATTTCTTTGTTTTTATTGTTTGTTTTGTGATCTCTTTTCGGGCCAGAAGTCGATTTAGTAATTTGTTGGGGATTGGTCTTTTAACTAATTTTGCGCTGTATGTATTTATTAATATTGCCATGGTTACAGGGGTTATTCCCGTTGTTGGGGTTCCTTTGCCGCCGATTTCTTATGGCGGTTCTTCTTCCTTAGCTTTGCTGATTGGTTTTGGAATCATGGAGGCTATCGCGGTTAACCGCGACATTCTTAACTAGCTGCAAAAAAGGCGTCTTTTGGCTTTAAGAAAGAAAGTATTTTCTTTTATTCGTAAAGGATGCCGTCTACGCTATGTTTCGTCGAACACGGGCAATAAATTGCCTTGCTCTAATCACAAAACAGACATGTTAAACAAAACAATCCCCACAAGGGGGATTATGTTGTTTAATGGTGCCGTCTAGGTGATTCGAACACCCGACCCCTTCATTACGAATGAAGTGCTCTACCAACTGAGCTAAGACGGCTAAATCTTTCTTCACGTCTGTGGGAAACCAATTCTGTTTGTATCTATTTTTATTTCTGCGTGATCTGTGTTTCCTCACGTACTACATGTACGCTGCGGTACTCGCCACTGGAAATAAAAATATCTCCTAAACATAACCGCGAATGAATTCGCTTTGATTTCGTTTCGATCTTTAAATCTAATTTTTAAAGGAATCCCGGTCGAAACCGGGATTTGGTTTTTTTAGTTTTCCAGTTCTTCTTCAATACGGATCAGCTGATTATATTTTGCTGTACGGTCTGAACGCGAAAGTGATCCTGTTTTGATTTGGCCTGTTGCCATACCCACAACAACGTCTGCGATGGTATCGTCTTCTGTTTCGCCTGAGCGGTGAGACACAACGGCTGTCCATCCGGCGTTGTGTGCCATGTTAATCGCTTCGATTGTTTCAGAAAGTGTTCCGATTTGGTTCAATTTGATGAGAATTGAATTTGCATATCCGCCTTCAATTCCTTTTTTTAAACGCTCCGGATTTGTTACGAATAAATCGTCTCCGACTAATTGGATTTTGTCGCCGAGCTTTTCTACAAGTAATTTCCAGCCGTCCCAATCGTTTTCATCCATCCCATCTTCGATCGAGTAAATTGGATATTTCGCGACAAGTTCTTCGTAGTACGCAACCATTTCTGCGGAAGACAATGTTTTGCCTTCGCCGGCTAATACATATTTGCCATCGTGATAAAATTCAGAGGAGGCGGCATCCAAGGCGAGCTTAATATCTTTACCTGCACTATAACCGGCTTTTTCGATCGCTTTTAGGATAAATTCAATCGCTTCGTCAGAGCTTTTTACGGCCGGGGCGAATCCACCTTCGTTCCCAACGTTTGTATTATATCCGGCAGCTTTTAATTCTTTTTCCAATACATGGAAAACTTCCGCACCCATGCGAATGGCTTCTTTTGCATTTTTTGCAGACATTGGCATAATCATGAATTCTTGAATATCCACTGGATTGTCTGCATGTTGTCCCCCATTTAAAATGTTCATCATTGGAATAGGGAGTTTTGGTGTCCGGCCTTGTTTTTCGGCTAAGTATTGATATAACCCCATTCCTTTTGCTTTGGCGGCGGCTTTGGCGGTTGCCACAGAAACGCCTAAAATCGCATTCGCGCCAAGGCGTGCTTTGTTTGGCGTACCATCAAGTTCAATCATTTTTTTATCTAAGGCTTCTTGATCGAAAGCGTCCATGCCGATAACGGCGGATGCAATTTCAGAAACGTTTGCAACGGCTTTTAATACCCCTTTGCCCCCATAACGACTTTTGTCTCCATCGCGAAGTTCAACGGCTTCGTGTTCGCCGGTTGAGGCACCGCTTGGTACGCCGACGCGTCCCATGGCACCATTTTCAAGTGTAACATCAACTTCGACAGTTGGATTTCCGCGTGAATCAAGGATTTCACGTGCTTTGATGGTTGTGATTTTCATATTTATTTCCTTCATTTTTGGTTTTTTCTATGGTGGGCTATAATTTTTTATGGGTTAAATTTGTATCGAAATCATAAGACTGCTCTGACGAGATATCAAGGCTTTTTTCATCTATTGAAAGAAGTTTAATTTTATGGTATTCTTAAGGTGCTATGGAACAAAAAATTAAGAAATTTCACGCCTATCAACTTTTAAATGCGGTCTTGCTGATCATTGTGATTGGCTTGCTGGTTTTTGCGCTCTATCCTTATTTTGATAAACAGGAAGAACAAAAAGAATATGCCATGGCGGAAAAGGCCACGGTTGAAACGCCCGTTATTGAAAAAAAAGAGATTGAGCCAGCCGTTAAGGAAATTCCGATGGAGCCACCAATTGTTCAGGAAAAAAAAGGACAGACGTTGGAAGAGGCTCAGGAAGAGCTTCTTTTGAAACCGGAAAAACCAAAGCTTCGTTATCGACAAATTCAAATGACTAAGAGTGAAAAAGCGGTCTTACCTGAACTTAATTTTGAAGAAGATCCGATTGAAGGTAAGGAACATATTGGTGATTTATGGATTCGGGGTGTGGATTGTTCTCGCCTGGATGAAAATTTGCGTATTCAAGGAGATCTGCATGTAAATGGGACCGGTGTTGAGCGGTGTTGGTTGCCAAAAGGATTGGTTATTGTTGGATCTGTTTATATCAAAAAAGTCCGTAGTGTTGTTTTTCAAAATGATTTGAATGTTCGAGGCAAGGTTTATTTGGAAGATGATATTTGTGTGTCTATCCCTTTAGGCAAGGCCGATAATATGGTTCTTTCCGATGGGATTAAAACCTGTCAGTAAAAATAATTTAGTTTTTTATCTTTATTTTTTATATATTTTAAAGTTTTTGTATTCGCCGTTTTATGTACGGTGATTTTTGTTATTAATTTTTGAGGGAAGGAAAAGAAAAATGCCAAGTATAGGTAAAAAAATTGTAACTGGTGAAAAAATTTTAAAGAGTGTTAACTCTTATGATGAGATTTTAGGTGTCCTACCTGCGAACACAGGACCCGATGAGGAGCTTGATAAGTTGGCAGAAGAGTATAATGCTTTGATGCAAAGATTCGGTTTTTCTCAGGTTGATTTTCAGTATTAAGATTATAGCCGGAAAAGGATGCCGGCCATATAGTGTAATAGGTGTAAACTCTCTTACTAATTCCAGGAAATAACAACCCCGCAAGATTGCGGGGTTGTTTTATGTGTTTAGATATTATTTCATTAGTCCAATATTCAATACAATCATATTCATTTTATCAGGTGTAAAGATCTTTTCGAAACGGAGCCCGATTCTTTTTCCTAACTTAAATCCGGCATATGCTTGCGATGTTGGGCCATTTTTTGTCATTGTTTCTGTTTTCTTTCCATCAGATGTTGTGCGGGTGCCTGTTTGGTATCCGACGCCACCACCGATAGCGAACCATTTGTTACTAATTTCTGTAAAGCCAAGACCAGCAAAACTCGTTGCGGTGTGTGTATATCCTTCATAGTTTGGATCCGTCCATTTGTTGTAGCTTAGATGTCTGCCTTCTAAGCCGAAATCAATATTCCATTTAGGTTTATTCGTTCCAATACTTGTATAAACGCCTGCTCCCATAACTTTTCCATAGTCTGGCATCACTCCATATGAAAGGTTTATTCCTGCCTTCCAATTGCTTTTTTTAATCAAAAAAGGTTTTGGTTCTGTTCTTAAACTATTAATATCTATTTTTTCTGTTGATAGTGGTGGGATAGTAGTTAGTAATTGTTTTGGTTGAATATTTTCAAAGGCCGGATCCATTGTTATGGAATCTTGTGTCATGTCAGGCTCTGTGGGATCTGTTCCTGGGAATTCGTTGTCATTCATCTTTTCTGATTCAAATGGATTCCAGGCGCCTCCGCTTGCATGCGATACATAGTTATCTTTAAGTGCGTCTGCCCAAGGGGTTTTTGAATAGGGTAAAACTTTATATGGATTGTTGGTAGCAACCGCCGTCTTATCGTTGTCTTCTGATGTTTCATTTACAGAAGGGTGTAATAGGTTATCAACGAAGCTTTGCCATGTTTGGTTGTTTTCTGATACTTCTATCAAAGGGCTTTTATGTGCCGTTAAGCCTTTGATTTCTTTGTTTAAAGATTGTGCGGCTGCGCTTGTTAATAGCATAGAAAATGCGAGTAGGATCCATATTTTTTTCATAAGCGTTCTTTCATTTTTGGTTATAATCATTGTGGTCAATGTTAAATAGAGATTTTCTTTCTGTCAAACCTCTGTTTCTTTATGTAATGTGTCTGTATATATATTTTTTGTTTGGAGATCAATCTTTTTTTATAAATTGATCAAGGTGGTAGGACAAAATGATTACATCATTTTACCGGCTGGCTCTCGCTGGCGCCGTTTTGCGTTAAAAATAATCCCCCGGACTATTTTTTATACACGCAAACCTCCTCGATGTTCGAGTCCTAATCACAAATTATTAAATAAAAAACACCCCGGTGGGGCGTTATTCATTTAATGGCTCGGGTGGTAGGACTCGAACCTACGACAAGCTGATTAACAGTCAGCTGCTCTACCAACTGAGCTACACCCGAATACGGAGGCTGATTTTAGGGGCTTCATTTGAAAAAATCAACCCCTTAAATGCGCTTTTTATTTTCCGTTAAATGTTTCCTGTGTTCCTGTGGATTCAATGGCATCAGAAAGTCTTTTTAAGGCTCGTTCATATATTGCTGTGCGCAATGTTTTATCGGAGGATGTCGAGTGGTTGTAACAAGCGCTTGCTGCATCTTCGATTCGTTCCTTTAATTTATGATTGACTTGGTCTTCTGTCCAATAATCCCCTGTGCGGTTTTGAACCCATTCATAATAACTAACAATCACCCCACCTGAATTTACTAAAACGTCTGGTAAAACAGGAATTTTACGCTTTTCTAGAATTTCATCGGCTTCTAGCGTGACTGGGCCATTGGCTATTTCCAAAACTAAACTGGCACGAATGTCTTTGGCGTTTTCACTTGTGATTTGGTTTTCCAGTGCCGCTGGTGCCAAGACATCTACATCAAGTTCTAAAAGTTCTTTGTTTGAAATCGTTTCATAGGTTGCGCCTGATTCACATTTTAGGTCGATTAAGTTTTTGCGGCTTTTTTGAAAGGCCGTAAGATCGCTTAATGCAAATCCTTCTTTGCGGTAAATAGCTGCACTGACGTCTGAAATGGCAATGATTTTATATCCTGCTTTTGCTGCAAAAATAGAGAAGAATGAACCAACGTTTCCAAATCCTTGTATGGCAATTCTTGTTTCAGAAGGGATTTTTTTATTGCGTTTCATCCAGAGGTCAAATACAAAGAAAGCACCAAGTCCTGTTGCACTGTCTCTTCCTAATGATCCACCGATTCCAACCGGTTTTCCGGTCATCACAGCTGGTTGGTGTTTGCGTACAATGTGACTGTATTCGTCAATCATCCATCCCATAATCATCCCGTTTGTGTTTACGTCTGGGGCGGGGACATCGCGATCCGGGCCAATAATATCGGACACGGCGCGGATATATGCACGTGACACACGTTCAACTTCTTTTAAGGAGTAGTTTCGTGGATCAATGGTTACCCCTCCTTTTCCACCGCCTAGCGGTAATCCAACTGCAGCACATTTGATGGTCATCCAAAGTGCAAGTGATTTTACTTCATCCAGGTCAACGTTTTGGTGAAATCTAATACCTCCTTTATAAGGACCAAGTGTGTCATTATATTGTACCCTGTGCGCTTCAAACATTTCTGTGGAGCCGTCATCCATGCGGACAGGTAGGTTGATTGTCATTGATCTATTTGGTACAGAAAGACGTGCAATGACGTCTTTATTTAGATTAAGGCCTTCCATCATTTGGATGAGGCGTTTTTGAGCATTGTCGAAAGTAGAATTCATTATATTTTCCTTTGTTGTAAACAATGGACATTTACGTTTTCCCTCTTCTGTTTGAGAGAGGTTAGTCACAATTGTGTTAGGAGTTTAAGAAAAAATATACTTAAAAGCAAATAGATATTTGATACGATAAAAGCGGGATATTTCGTCCCGCTTTTTTTAAAACATGATATTGATTTGTAAGCTGACTTGGGATTCGCTTCCGTTGTCACTTTCTTGTCTTTGGTATAGAAATGTTGTTTTTGTTGCACTCATTGTTTCAAAGATATCAACCCCTGCGGAGATAATGTTTAGCTCTTCTTCAAATTCATTTGTTGTATTTGTGAATTGTGGCAATCCATTTTCTTCTGTGAATGAATTTGTAAAGGTTACGCCGTCTGGTTCGGAAACAAGACGACGTGTTTCTCCTTTAACATATGGTATGATTGTTAATCCTGGTTTTTTGAACTCTAATTGGAAGCGCAGTGAAAGATTAAAATGTGTTAGATCAACATCTTCTCCGGTTACATTCATTGTTTCTCCATTTGCCCCGTGTTCGGTGTATGAAATGCCTTCTAAATGGTTGTGCGTTAATGAAGCCCCTGGGATTAAAAAGTGTAATAGGCTGATTTCTGCGCCAACTTTTCCGAAATAATTTAAAGTATCATATTCGCCGCGGGCTGTTTTGTTTAAGAAGGTTGTTCTTTCCAAGTCGTGTGTTTGAAAGCTTCCCCCAGCCGCCCCATAGAATGAAAGGAATTTAGAAATCATCTGCATATATGTCGATACGGAAAGAGATTGGCTTTCAATTTCAAAGGCTGAATCTGTTTCGCCTTCATCTTGTCCGGTTGTTTCTGTTCGGGAAAGAGATCCAACGATACCCCCGAAGATATGGTTTTTTACGAGCGCTGTTTCACGTCCAATAGAAACCGTTCCCCCTTTTGATTCATAGGCTTTGAAGTCGTTTAACCGATCTCTTTCTAGGCCATTGAAGGAGACATCGAACCAGACGGAGTCTATCGGTGGTGTGAAGCTTTCTTCGATTCGGGCATACCGCGCATTTGAATCCATATGATTTGATATCTGATTTATGACGGTGTTGTCTAAAAAGGCGCTGGTTCGAACAGAGGCATCAATGTTTTGTGGACGAATTTGTTCGAGGGCTCCGGCGAGCTCGGAAGCATCTGCTGCCCCCAGGTTTACGTCATTTGCCAAAGTTGCAAAATGCATCAACAGTTGGTTTTGCTCTATGCTACGATTTGTGACATCTTGCATCAATGTCATAACGCTGGCCATGTTTTCATTGTTTGTCGATAGAGGCGTAATGGTTTCATACGTCATTTCGGCAATTGCTTCTAGTGCTAGATCTCCACCCGTTTGAGAAAAAATCCCAATAAGGTTTGCATTTAGAATATCATCCCAATTCAGCACATAAAGACTTTTAGAATAAAGGGCTCCATCGGCATGTACTAGGGTGAAGCTGTCCCCATCATTAAGAAGGACGCCTGTGTCGGCAAAGTCAAACCCAACATTGTTTAGAGTCGCATTGCCTGTCACGTTGATATTGTTTAATCCGCTTCTTTCCATGGCGATCATACTGTCTTTTAAGTTCAGATTTCCTGTCACGGTTAACGCATTTCCATTTAAATCGAGCGTTCCATTTTGGATTTGGACATTTGTATTTAAGTCTGTCATTGTCGTGCCAAGCTCAAATGTTCCGCCGCCTGTGATAAGAAGACTGGATAGATCAAGTGTGGCCGTGTTTTCTATCCATGTTCCCCCGTTGATGTTTAGGGCAACGGTATCTCCATTTGAAATTGTTCCATTATTTGCAAATTGATTTCTGACAGTCATTTGAGTTACCGTAGGATCAAATGCAAATGTTCCATTGTTCGTTACATCCAGGTTCAGAGAAAACAAATTTCCATTTTGTTGCCATATTCCAGTTGCCTCAATTGTGAGTGTTTGATCCCCGATAATTTGACCACTGTTGGTGAATGTGCCGCCTGTTATGGATAAGTTTCCTGGGCCGCTTTCCGTGTAAATAATGCCTTGGTTGTCGATCCCGGCGAGTTCGAGATTGTTTCCGCCATCAACCGTTAGGCGTCCCGTGCTATTGATGACAAATGCACCGGCCAATACATTTAATGTTGCCGTTTCGCTGAGGGATAGTTGTCCCCCAAATGTGAATGTGGTAACACCGGCACCAACTTCGAATGTGCCCCCGTCCCCAATATCAATGTTTGCATTAATGGTTCGTATCCCCGTCGTGTTTTCCGTGTATTTTCCGGTTGTAATGGTTAAATCACTGTTTAGTACACTTTGATTTATAACGTTCGCGTTTAAAGCATCAATGATGATTTCCCCGCCTGTGATGGATCCATTATTGGTTAGAACAAGATTGTCTTCGGTTATGGAGACGATCCCGGTTGTTGTATTTTCAATGGCTTCACCTGCATTTAAATTAAATACGTTGGTGTTTCCAGAAAGGGTGACGGTGCCACTGTTTTCGACAGTTTTGCTGGTCGAGGTTCCGTTGAATCCAAAATCTTGTGAGACAACGGTTAGGGTGCCATCGTTCATGAATGAGCTGACTCGCAGATTATCCACATCGTACGTTAGTACTCCAATATTATATATTGCATTTACGTTTAAGGTTGCGCCTGTGGCCACAAGTAATCTGTTATCATTTAGGACGCTGCTTTCGAAATCCAACACGCCATTAATGGTTGTTGTGCCGGTGTTTACTGTCACGTAACCGTCAGTGTTATCGATATTGGCATTTATTGTGACTGTGTTATCTGTCGTTATTTCTCCACCATTACTAGATCCTGTATTCTGAATAGGTCCCGAATCAAGTGTTGCATTATTGAGTGAAAGGTATCCATTGTTGATCAGCTGATTTGTTACGAAATTTTCTACAAGGGAAATGTAAAGTTCTGTTTGTCCGCCAACGGTTGTTGTCCCCATGATGGTGACGAAATCATTTAAGCCGTCGTCTCCATTAAATTCGACCACTTGGGAGCCGTCGACATTTTCGGTTGCAATATTGTTTAGTATTAATTCGGCTGTGTTTATCACAAAATCTGTTCCGCGCAAGGTTAGGGTTGCCGGAGAAAAACTGGTATCATCATAGACCGTGAATTGTGTGTCTTCGAAATCAGGTGTGCTGTTAAATGTTAAGTCTGCTGTGCTGCCGCCTGTATAATTATAAATATCAACCGTTGCTGCGTTCCAGAGAGCATTGTTTACGGTTAGATAATCCGCGGCAATGATGAGGAGGCCTTCGTTTGCGGTAAAATCACCCGCAATGGTTGTGTCATATGCACTGCGGAGCGTTAATTCGGAAGACCAATCGTTCAATGTTATCCCGTTAACCGTTGCGATGGATGTTCCCCCAAAATCTATCGTTGCGCTATCGGATGCGCCGATGATGATTTCGCTGTTTGCAGCAAAGCCCCCATTAGAGACCGTTAAGCTTGATTGATTTCCCATTGTGATGTCGCCAACAACTGTTGTGTCCATGTCTGTAAAGGAGAGGTGCACCCCAGAGACTGTTTGGTCCACAAGGTCTAAGGTCGTTTGAAAACGGATAATTCCATCTTCAAAATTGGTTGGGGCGGCGCTATCCCCAATGCGTGTGGTGCCGTCAATGACAAGTGTTTCGCCGCCTCCGAAAAGAATACTACTTCCTGTCAGATTTAGTGTTGCTGTGTTATGGAGATTGGCATCGCTGTAAAAAGTAATATAAGCCCCTGAAATATTGGTTGTTGCCGTATAAAGATCAATTGGGTCACCGCTGGGGTTTTCGATATTTGATAGGATGTTTGTCCAATTAATATTTCCAGGTGTGACAACGGAATTTAAGCTGTCGAGCGATAAATCTACATACCCCCCTGTTTTTGTGAAATTATCAACTTTTATGGCTTGTCCTTCGAGCGTTAAGCCGGTTGCGTCGTCTAAGTTTATTGTTGAAACCGTTATATTTGCGGCATCAATACTTATAAAGGCGTCGTTGGCACCTGTGTCTTGAATTGTATTTGCTGTGAAATCACCAGAGACACTAATGGTTCCATCAGCGATAGCGGCTGTTGAATTTGTTTCAAGAATGTTTATAGACAGCCCATTGTCTATATCGCTGTAGCTTGATGTCCCTTGAAAAGTTAGGGTGTATAAATTTGAGTTTGTCCACGTAGTGTTGTTAAAATCTATCACTGAATCTGTGAGGGTTATATTTTGTACGTTTAATGTTCCATTCCCACGTATTTCTGTATCTACGAGGGCAACTGTTGTTGTTGCGCTGTTTAACGTGTTTCCATTGAGGTTAATATAATCTGCTGGATTTAATGCTATTCCTTGGAGTGTTGCGGTTGTCCCAACAGAAGTTAATGTTGTTCCTCCTGTTAGGTCATAGAAATCAGGTGTAGACAAGTGCGTGGTTGCATCTGTGTCAGCGATTGTGCCGCTTAAATCAAATGCTTTTACAGACGACATCATCGTCATCCCACAGATAAAAAATAGGATTTTCTTCATAAATTTCCCCTTCTCTCATGCTGATTTTAACATATAATACTTTGTGATTCAATGAGAAAATGGGGGGAGGGATTTTTCTTCTGGAAATGTATTCTGTGGATGTTATATGCGATTTTTCGAACATCATTCGACGTACCCCATGTACGTCTTCGTTCTTAAATCACACCTATCATCTCACATAATCCATTTCGTTTTGATCTCTCGTTTGAGGTTTTCACTTTTTATACTATTGTTTGTGATATATTCATAAATATAATTTTCGTATTTCATGAGAGCAAACCCGTTCTGGTTGTTTCTTTAGTAAAAAACAACTTTTTTGTGGATTTTAAGCTTGGGGTGCGGTACAACCTTTTTATGACTGTTTCTGTATTTTCTCTTTCCTTTGATGGTACGCAGCTCGTCCCAATTGAAGTTCAGGTTCAAATTGCCTCTGGCTTGCCACGTTTTAATGTTGTTGGACTTGCAGACAAAGCTGTTTCCGAAGCGAAAGATCGCATTCAATCTTCTTTTCAATCGCTGGGTATTGATTGGCCCGCCAAGCGGATTACGGTGAATTTGGCGCCAGCAGATCGCGAAAAACGTGGAACGCATTTTGATTTACCTATTGCTGCGGGTATTTTGATGGAGCTGAAAAAGATTCCTAAACAAGCGCTGGATAACACGTTTTTGATGGGTGAACTTGGGCTAGACGGATCTCTGGCTAAAGTGCCGGGTGTTTTGGCGGCCGCCTGTGGGTTGAAAAAACAAAATAAATTTTTAGTTTGTCCTTTATGCCAGGCACAAGAGGCCCTTTTTTCCGGATCGGATAAAATTATTCCGATGGGATCTTTGCATGATTTAATTGAATTTTCGCATGCCGGGACGCTGCCTGTTTTTCCAGAGGTGAATTTGAAAAGAGAAGAAGTTTTTCCGGTTAAATTTGAAGATATTAAGGGACACGCCGACGCCAAAGAGGCGATGATTATTGCCGCCACTGGTCGACATCATGTGTTGATGGTTGGGCCGCCAGGGTCTGGGAAATCGATGTTGGCCAAGGCGTTGCCCTCGATTTTACCTCCCATGACAGCAGAAGAAGAGATTGACGTGTCGACGATTTATTCGTTAGCGGGTCAGTTGTCTCATAAAATTCAAACGCGTCCGTTTCGCGCGGTACATCATAGCGCTTCGGAGGTTTCTTTGGTTGGGGGTGGATTGAATGCGAATCCTGGAGAAATTTCACTCGCACACACAGGGATCTTGTTTTTGGATGAGTTGCCGGAATTTAATCGGCGTGTTTTGGAAATGTTACGTCAGCCGTTGGAAAGTGGTACGATTTTAATCTCGCGGGCGAATCGTCATGTGACCTATCCGGCATCGGTGCAAATGGTGGCTGCTATGAATCCTTGCCCTTGTGGTTATTTTGGAAATACAGATAAAGAATGTCCGGCGGCACCCCGTTGTGCGCAAAAATATCAAGCCACGATTTCGGGGCCTTTTTTAGATCGGATTGATTTATCTTTTGATGTCCAACCGGTCAAACCTTGGGATTCCTTGGACGCCACATCGTCTTCAGAAGAAGCACGTGAAAAAGTTCAAAAAGGCCGGGATTTTGGTCAAAATCGTTTGAAAAATCTCTTGCAGGGCCCGCCGTTGTATAATGCGCAATTAGAAGGCAAAGATCTAGAGGCTGTTGTAAATTTAAATGATGAAGCGAAAGCTTTTTTAATTCAAATGGCACAGCATTATGATTTGTCCGCGCGTGGGTATCATCGTGTTTTGAAAGTTTCGCGAACGGTTGCGGATTTACGTCAGAGTGAGACGATTGAAAAACAAGATGTTGTGACGTCGTTCGCATATCGCATTAAGAAATAGATTTTTTATTCGCTATCTTTTGGAGATCTATTCTATCTCAATCTGTCTAAAAACAAATGATCAATATAATTGATCGGAAATTATTCATTGCTATTTTCTGGGGTTTCTGTAAACTTTTTGAAGATAAAACTTAAGGAGTATTGTATGTCAAAAAATAAAGCACTCGAAGCGGCGCTTGCCCAAATTGAAAAGTCTTTTGGTAAAGGGTCTATTATGAAAATGGGAGATGATTACAATGAAAATTATCCGAGTATTTCAACGGGCTCATTGGGGTTGGACCTTGCTCTTGGAATTGGTGGATTTCCAAAAGGGCGCATTATTGAAATTTATGGACCAGAAAGTTCCGGTAAAACGACGCTTGCATTACATGCCTTGGCCGAGGCTCAAAAAGCTGGCGGCACTGGGGCGTTTGTGGACGCTGAACATGCTTTGGATCCACGGTATGCGTCTAAGCTTGGGGTGAATATTAATGAGCTTGTGATTTCACAACCAGACTCTGGCGAACAAGCTTTGGAAATTGCCGATACGTTGGTACGTTCTGGTGCGGTTGATCTTTTGGTTATCGATTCTGTTGCTGCGCTTACGCCAAAGGCGGAACTTGAAGGTGAAATGGGGGATCATCATGTTGGTCGCCAAGCGCGCTTGATGAGCCAGGCTTTGCGTAAATTAACGGCATCGGTTTCTCAATCGAACGCTATTATTATTTTCATTAATCAAATTCGTATGAAAATTGGGGTCATGTTTGGAAATCCTGAAACGACAACGGGTGGAAATGCCTTGAAGTTCTATGCTTCTGTGCGTTTGGATATTCGTAAATCAACGGCAATTAAAGATAAAGAAGAAGTTCTTGGAAATTTGACTCGTGTGAAAGTCGTAAAGAATAAGATGGCGCCTCCTTTTAAGGTTGTTGAATTTGATATTATGTATGGCGAAGGCATTTCAAAAGAAAGTGAATTGATTGATCTTGGTGTGAAAGCAGACATTGTTGAAAAAGCGGGGGCTTGGTTCTCTTATGCGTCAACACGTATTGGCCAAGGGAAAGAAAACGCCAAACAATATTTGAAAGATCATCCGGAAATGGCCGCTGAGATCAAACAAAAGATTATGGAAAAATCTGGATTGATTAAAGAGTTGCTGGCTACTCCTGCTGGAGAAGAGGCCGTTGAAGAAATGCCGGCTGAAGAGATTATGGAATAATTTATTTTGTGATATAAAAAAGCCCCGATCGGGGCTTTTTTAGATTTTTTATTTTTGTGGTAACTTGAAGAGTTGATTTGGATAAATCAGATCTGGGTTCCGGATTTGCGCTTTATTGGCTTTGAAGATTAAGACATAGTCAATGCCACGGCCGTACGTGCGACGGGCAATGCGCCATAAGCAATCTCCTTTTTTCACACTATATAGATCTGGTGTTCCTGTATACACATCGGTTGAAAATTGATGTTCAGCACGTGCAACCACTTTTCCTGTTTGGTTTATAAGGTCAATACGTAGGCGATAGCGTTTGTCTTGGATCAGTTTTTGATCGCCGGACCATTTCCACCATCCTTTATCATCTACTTCTTCTTCACCCAGTAATGTGTTGTTCAGGTATAGGCGGACAGAATGATCTTTTAGGCCGAATCCATTAATATTGAATTTATTTTTAAAGTCGTATTCCATCATGGTTACGCCAACGTTCCCCGCACCTTTTTCTTTCTTAGGTGCTGCGAGTAGTTTTGCTTCGTCTGTGCCAACTAAGATGGCGATGGTTTCGTTGCTCTTTGGATCGATTGTTAAAACGGCTTTGTGTGGGCTGACGATTTTTTCTTTATCTTTCATTACAAACAGAGATAATTCATATGTTCCGGCTTTAAATGTTTTTTCAGGTAAGAAAACAAATTCACCGCGAGCGTCGGTATGTTCTGTTCCGATTTCTTTATCACCCGAAAGGACATAGACTTTTGTGTCTGGCGCTGCGCGACCAGCAATAACCGCTTTTCCTTTTTCAACACGTACGGTGTCAAATGTTGGACGCGTTATTTCAGCTTGGCTTGTTGGCTCTTTTTTATCGTCAGAGCCTGTAAAAGCCCAGATAAGTAGCCCAATGGCAACAAGTCCAAACGCGGCAATTAATCCCTTGCGAAAAGGAGATTGTTTTTTTACTTCGTTTTCCATTTAGAATCCTTTTGTTTCAATTGATTCTACCCTAGAACAAAAATGTGAATTTGTCAATCTTCGACATCTGGATTAGATATTGCTTTTTGTTGCTTTAAAAGGTACACTGTTTGGGTTAAGTAGAGGAAGATAGAATGATTCAAAAGCACTTTGTTTTTTTAGGTTATGTTAGTGTGTTCTTTTTTTTAATCGGTTTGTTTTTTGTGCAATTTTCTATCCGAGAAAAAAAAGATGCCTTAAATAGACTCCATCAAAAAATTGAAAAGGCGCACGATGAAAAACAATCCTTGAAAGTGCTTTATGGTGAGTTGAGTAGTCAAAACAATTTGCAAGCATTAGAGAAAACCTTGTTTGGCGACCGCGTCGGACTAGCAGGTCAAAAATGAATATGAATTTATTTTCTTTAGGACATGACTTGGCCGCACATTTAAAGGCGCGTGCGTTAGACCGTCAATCTGTAAAACATGCGAATTTATTTCGCGTCCGTCTTTTGGGCTGGTTGGCTTTTATTATTTTTTTTGCTTTAACGTATCGGCTGTTGTTAATTTCTGTGCCACGTACCTTTTCTTTTTCCTTGTTTCCCAATTGGGCAGAGAGTGGTCCAATCACTTTTAGTTCTCGATCTGATTTGTTAGATCGACACGGTGAAATACTCGCAACAAATATTCCGATTTATCATTTTGCGATTCGTCCCAAAAAAATAAAAAATAAAGATGTGTTTATTGATTCTGTATTACCTTTGATTTCGGGTATTTCGCGTTCAAATTTATATAAGAAAGTGCATAGCTCTAAAAACTATGTTTATGTTAAGAAAAAAATTTCGGATGCCGCACGGAAAAAATTATTGGCTTTACAAGATCCGGCAATTGAATTTGAAAAAATTGATTTACGTGCGTATCCCAAAAAACAGATTCTAGCTCATTTGGTTGGATTTACAGGGACCGAAAATACAGGGCTCAAAGGATTAGAGTATGGTTTAGATGGTCTTATTTTGAAAGATCCAGAGCAACAAATTAAGTTGGCGTGTGACGCGCGATTCCAGGAAATTATTTATATTGCTTTGAAAGATGGGATTGAAAAATATAGCGCTAAAGGTGGTGGTGCGATTTTAATGAAGGCTGATACTGGGGAGATTTTATCTTTGATTTCAATGCCGGACTTTGATCCGAATGATATATCTAAGTCGCCGGTTGAAAATCGGTTCAATAAGATGATTTCAGGGGTATACGAACCGGGGTCCGTATTTAAGTTGTTTAATACGGCAATGGCTATAGAAGAAGGCTTGGAAGACAAATGGTATGATGTACAAAAACCTTTAAAAGTCGGTCGTTTTCACATTAATGATCTTCATAAAATGGAAGGAAAAAAGGCGCAACTAGATCAAATTTTGATTCATTCTTCGAATATTGGATCGGGGCAAATGGCTTGGGATATTGGGGCAAAAAAACAAAAAAGTTATTTTGAAAAATTTGGTTTCTTTGATCGATTGGATACGCAAATTGGGAAAACTGCTCGGCCTTTGTTGCCGGCGAAATGGGACAAAGCAGAGATGGCAACCATGTCTTTTGGACATGGGATTTCGGTCACGCCTTTACAGGTCATTACTGCGGCAAATGCGTTGGTAAATGGGGGGTATTATTTGCAACCTTCGTTTACGCCGGTGGATCAGCAATCTTTTAAATCTGTGCCTATTATTTCAGAAGAAACGTCTGCAAAAATGCGCAAATTAATGTATCGTGTGGTTGAAGAAGGAACGGGGCAAAAGGTAAAAATCGAAGGTTTGAAGATTGGTGGCAAGACGGGAACGTCTGAAAAAAATATCAATGGTCGATATGAAAAAGATAAATTAGTGAACTGGTTTGTGGTTTCTTTTCCAATTGAAAAT
>JAFGVS010000063.1 GCA_016937865.1 Alphaproteobacteria bacterium | reverse complement strand
TTTGCAAGGCTTTTCGCCCGCTCAAACTTCACCACGGTTTGACAGTTGAATCGTCCGCAATCCGCCACTAGGCATATGCGTAACGTTAGCGGGCATTGTAATGATACGCACAAATAATGTTATGAATGGAATATGGGAAAAGGAATAGCAATAATTTTTTACATAATTATGTTACCCGCTTCGGGATTACTTCTGTTGACGTGGGTTTTGACATATATAAAATGGAAAAAGCATTATGCGTTGTTTGTTTTACTTGGTATTTGGGGACTATTCATTTTTGGGACAGGACTACTTTGGATTACGGAACCATATTTCAAGCCAATGATTGTTACCCAGCAAGACATTTATGGAACATACGTAATTGACAGAGATAAATTCCCCGGAAAACAAGCAGATTGGCAATATGAAAATTTCAAGTTTACGATTACAGAGAATGATGAACTTATATTTCAATCAAGAGTTTACGACAACGTTTGGAAATCAGATACTGTTAATATCTCATATTCGACAGGTTATTATGATTTAGACAAGAAAGAATATTGCAATCGAAAAATGAGAATACATTCAGACTCTACAAATCATCATATTATTCGAGACAATCCAACATTGTACAGACCAAGTTTTAATAGATTTTACTATGTTTTTGAATCTAAGAAATTTGGGAATGTTTTTTTTAAAAAGGAACAATGGGTAAAATAGTAAAACATGAATATATTGAAAACTGAAAAAACAACGACCCGCTAACATCAAATATATCTTATGGCGGGGTTTATCATGTTTGGGGCGGTCAATAGCCCGCTTCAACCATTTAACGGTCTGAAAAGATTCACGTCCGCATCCCGCCACAAGTCATATTTGTAGCGTTGGCGGTAATGTTAAGAAAACACCACAACACCTCGATTATTTTTAGCTGATTCAAATGTTTTCATCCAAGTTTCATATCTTGAATAATTGTACTCATCTAATTCAGATTTTGCCTTTTCAGTGTATTTTTCAAAATCTAAATAGATAGTTTCCGAAATTTCCCAATCCAAACATCCCTCATTATCTGCGAAATCAATTAAAGCATTAAACGGTATGTCAGAAGGTAATTCGTCCCACTTAATTTTACCATCCTTATCCAATAAATCAGGTCTATCCATCAATTTTATTAAAGACTCTCTAAACCTGTTATGAGCGGAATAAGGATAAGAAACACCTCTAAAAATACTATCACCATTATAGTATTTTCCATCTTCTAAGTTTTTAATTTTATACTTCCAATTATCATCAATCACAAATGCCGTAAATGCGTAATCGTCATTATTTTCAGCAAGTTTAATATTCCCGTAAGTTCTTACATCTAATCCCATTTTATTTAATTTTAAAAGTCTAACATTCTGATTAATAAAACACTACCGCCAACACACGGTATCACCAACGGCAGATGGCTATTTAATACGGCGGCTTGTGGTTATGCCGCTGGTGATACCGCAGTCCGTTAGCAACTATTTTAAAAATAGCAGCCACTCCACTCACCAAAAGACACACGCATCGAAGCCTCTCAACAGGGGCTTTTTATTTTTCTCCCCCCCGCACTTTGCGCCTTAGGGGCGCAGTGGAAAACGCACCTTGAAACAGCCCACGCACATTGCAGCACATTTGCAAGCCCGCACAGGCCGACCCACGACCAAAGGCTTGCAAAAGAGCTGCAATCTCGCCCACCCACCCGCCCATTTTCATCGTTCTTGGTACTTCGAAAGAAAAGATACTTAGCACACCGATGTTAAATCCAACATAAAAGATAAATTAGCGGTCTGTTTGTAGATTCCTGTGAAAATACAACCCGAGAAACATGTAAACAACCAGAAATAGACTTAAAAACAGAAGATACATGCCTACTTTACACTGGATTGGAAAAGAAAAAGTAATCAATCACCACATGGATGTTCCCTATCGTGTTTTGGAACACGCCTATGGTTTCGACAATGGCAATCAATCCACACAACCCACCAACAGCGGTAACAAAATCATACATGGCGACAATCTCGAAGCCCTCAAATCCTTATTACCCGAGTACGAAGGAAAAATCAAATGCATCTATATCGACCCTCCTTACAACACAGGTAACGAAGGCTGGGTATATAACGACAACGTCAACGACCCAAAAATTAAAAAGTGGCTCGGTCAGGTCGTAGGCAAAGAAAGCGAAGATTTAAGCCGTCACGATAAATGGCTTTGCATGATGTACCCACGTTTAAAGCTTCTTCATAAATTATTAGCTGAGGACGGCGCTATATTTATTTCAATTGATGATAATGAGCAGACAAACCTGAAATTAATCTTGGATGAGATTTTTGGAAAGCAAAACTATATTTCATCAATGGTTTGGAGAAGAAGAACTTCATCTCAAATGTCTCAAACTAATATATCAGTTGATCACGAATATATTGTTGGATATTTCAAAACACCGAACAATCAATTTATCGGCACAAAGAAAGATTACAAAAATTATTCAAATCCAGATAATGATCCTAGAGGTCCATGGACATTAGGTGATTTAACAGTTGGTATGACAAAAGAGCAAAGACCTAATCAATACTATGAATTGATTGATCCCGTCTCTGGTCGAAAATTTCCTGCTAGTTCGAAAAGAGTTTGGACTTATGCACCAGATACAATGCAGGAAAAGCTAAAAGAAAATCGAATTTTCTTTCCAAATAATGATAAAGGCAAACCTATGCTAAAAAGATTTTTATCTGAATTAAAAACAGATATAAACCCATTATCATCTTGGATTAGTAATGATTCATATCAAATAGGTTTGAATTCTGAAGGTACAAAAGTTATTCAAAATATTTTTGAACATAAAGTCTTTGATTATCCTAAACCTATTTCTTTGTTAGAGCTTTTATTATCTCAGGTTTTATATCCAAATGATCTTGTTCTCGACTCTTTCGCTGGTTCTGGCACAACTGCTCACGCAGTTCTAAATCTCAACAAACAAGATGGAGGTAATCGCAAATTCATCCTTGTCGAAATGGAAGATTATTCCGAAACCATCACCGCCGAACGTGTAAAACGAGTCATCAATGGTTATGGCAGCACCGAAGCCACAGGGGGAAGTTTCGACTTTTATAGTTTAGGAGAACCCATGTTTAACACCGAAGGCATGTTAAACGAGTCCATTGGCATTGAAAAAATTAGGGAGTATATCTTTTACACCGAAACACAAACATCATTACAGTCTATTGAAAATGCAGACAATCCCCACTTCTTAGGCAAGCACAACGACACTTGCTATTATTTTAATTACCTCCCCGATGCAGAAACAACCTTAGACCATCAATTTTTGGCCTCCATCAAATCAAAGGGCGAGCAATACGTCATTTATGCCGACAATTGCCTGTTAATACCCCAATTCATGGCCAAGCACAATATCATATTCAAAAAAATTCCACGCGACATAACACGATTTTAACCCATGGAACTAAAACCTTATCAACAACGAGTCATCAATCATCTCGACCTGTTTTTACAACACGTTCAGGAAACTAAAAATACCGAACGCGCTTTTTATAATTTTTGGGTCAACCATCCCGATACGCCTTTGCAACCTTTTATTGGTCAGGCCGTCGAACCATATAAAAACAACGTGCCGCGCGTGCCGCACATCTGTTTAAAAGTACCCACCGCAGGGGGTAAAACTTTTATTGCCTGCAATGCCATTAAAACCATTTTTGATGCTTTCGATTACGACCGCCCCAAAGCTGTTGTGTGGTTGGTACCTTCTATTACCATCCTCGACCAAACCATTAAAAACCTCAAAGACCCTTCGCATCATTACCGCCAAAAAATCAACGCTCACTTTGGCAATAAAGTCGAAGTGTTCGACAAAAACACCCTCTTGCAGGGCAGTGGTTTTAATGCCACTTCCGTAAAAGAGCAGTTAAATATCATGGTGTTCAGCTTCGATAGTTTAAGGGCTAAAAACAAAGACGACCGTAAAGTCTTTCAGGAAAATGGCAACCTTCAATCATTCGAAAATCTCTTAGGCCGCGATGCAGAAATCACCTTAGGCGCAGTCATTAAATACCTTAATCCTTTGGTTATCGTCGATGAAAGTCACAATGCCGAAAGCGATTTAAGTATGGACATGCTCAAAGAGTTAAACCCCTCTTTTATTCTCGATTTAACCGCAACACCTCGCAAAAACAGCAATATCATCAGTTTTATCGATGCCCTTGAACTCAAAAAGGAAAACATGGTAAAACTGCCTGTCATCGTTTATAACCATCAGGACAAAACCGAAGTCATCAATTCATCCCTGCAGCTTCAAAAACACCTCGAACTGCAAGCCATCGAAGAAGAGAAAAAAGGCGGCAAATACATTCGCCCCATTGTCTTGTTTCAGGTACAACCCAAAAACGGCAAAGATTTCAGAAACGCCGACGAAGAGAAATCCAATGTCGAGCGGTTAAAAGAAAAGCTCATCGAGTTACAAATACCTGCCGACCAAATAAAAATTAAAACGGCCAACGTCAACGAAATAAAAGGCGAAGAGCTAATGAGCCGCGATTGCCCCGTTCGCTTTATCATCACCATTAATGCGCTCAAAGAAGGGTGGGATTGCCCTTTTGCCTATATTTTGGCTTCATTGTCCGACAAATCATCGGCCATCGATGTTGAGCAAATTTTGGGGCGTGTGTTGCGTCAGCCCTATGTAATTAAACACAGCTTTCCCCTTCTCAACATGTGTTATGTCTTAACCGCTTCTACTAAATTCCTCGATACGCTAGATAATATCGTCAGAGGCTTAAATAAAGCGGGTTTTAGTGACAAAGATTATCGCATTGCCGATTCAACAGCTTCACATACGCCCGCACCTGCTCAACCATTGGAGCAGTTAATCAATTTTCCTGCTACCGAAACCAAACCCGAAGAGAAAACAGAAGAAGATATTACATCAGACATCGACACCTCCCGTATTATCATCCCTACCGAAGTGTCGCAGCCAACCACTGCGGTTACATCTATCGAACAAAAGGCCATCGACGAAAACAATGCCCTTGAAAAAACAGTTGCCGAAATCGATAATAACAATTTAACCCTTATGCCTGCCCCCATTCAATCACAAGTCAAATCTTATAGAATTAAAGACGTATTCAAAGAACAGGCTTCTCAAATATGTCTGCCTCAATTTTATTACAAAGTACCTGCAAACGATTTGTTTGGGATGCGTGAGGACGAGCATCAGTTAGAGAAAGAAGACCTGTTATCTGGTTTTGCATTAGGTAAGGCCGATACAAATATTGCTTTCGATAGCATCAAATCCGACTTGTATAAAGTCGATTTAGATGATACCCGTTCTGAGCATACACCTACTTTTGTTCGCATCGAAGGGGTTGTAAAAGAAAGCATCATGGTTTATTTGCTCGACCCTGCCCGCAAACACAGTCGTGTTAAAAACTTTTCCAAACGCTTTATGGATATGATTGGTAACATGTACCCCATATCCGACCGCGAAATCGAAAAGTATATCTCACGCATTTTA
>JAFGVS010000062.1 GCA_016937865.1 Alphaproteobacteria bacterium | reverse complement strand
TTTTACGTATTCTACTCATTTTTGATCTCCTTTTTGATCTAAATTAGTAGCTTAACACACTGTCCGAATTTTTGGGACCACCTCTCATATCCGAAGAGTATACCATATTTAACACCCAAAAACAATATTTATGACAAAGCATTTGATGGCTTGACAAATCTTGATTCTCGCTCTAATATCCAGGAATGAAAAGAATTTTAAAATCCCCTTTGTTGAAAATGAGCACTTTCCTAATCTTAATTGGGATCTTAACCGCAGCATTTTCCAAAAAATTAATTTTTATTTTAAGCGCAAACCCAGCTTTTAATTTTTTAATCATCTGTGTTTTTATAATGGGGGTTATCCGCCTATTTTCACACGTAAAACGACTTGCTCCAGAACAAGAATGGCTGGAAAGTTTCCTGGCACGTGGCAAAAACACAAACGGATTTCGCCCAACATTATTAGCGCCTGTTGCCGAAATATTAAAAGGGCATGAAGGAAAATCAAAACCGTACATCCAATCAAGCACACTACAATCTATGCTCGACATCATTGATTCTCGCCTTGCAGACGATAAAGATATGGCGCGCTATTTTGTAAACGTCCTAATCTTTTTAGGGCTCCTTGGAACCTTCTTTGGATTGATGCAAACCATCCAATCGATTTCCGGAGTGATTAACAATCTATCTATCAACGTAACCGACTTTAATATGATGTTTAGTACGTTAAAAAATGATCTAGCCTCTCCGCTTGGGGGAATGGCAACCGCCTTTTCATCCTCTTTATTAGGACTATCCGGATCTTTAATCTTAGGATACCTCACCCTTCAAGCCAGCTATACACAAAACCGTTTCTACAATTTTACGGAAGAAAAACTGTCCGCTTTAACCCGTATATCCGGAGATATTAAAGGGGTCAAAAAAGGGGAAGAAAGTATTTTCTCTTATTTACAAGCCTTGCTCGAACAAACCGCCGACAGCATGAACAAGCTCGAATTATCTTTGGCAAAATCAGAACATCATCATCAAAACTCTGCCATGAAAACACAAGAAATGTCCGAACGCCTAATGATCTTGTCGGAAAAAATGCACAAAGATTTGGGATCCATGGAAACAATGGCTACGTCTTATCAAACCCTTTTACCACTGGTCGAAAAACTACGTGATCTCTCTGGAAATATGGGCATTGATGATGAAACAAAAACATCCATCAAATCCATCAACACAAACATCACATCAATGTCGCAACAATTATCCTCCGATTTAAAAGTCTTGGCAAAAACAATTGCACTAAACAGCCCGCAAAAGGCTAAAAAATGAGACGCAGACATACGACAGGTTTAATGGACCAATCATGGTCTGGATTTGTCGACCTGTTTTCGAACTTGATTCTATTCCTTTTGTTCGTCTTATTTACATTCATGTTGGCACAATTTTTCATGAGCTTACAACTCTCTAACTCGACTGGGAAAGTATCGGTTTTATCTTCACAAGTCAGCGTGTTATCTGCTAAAATTCAAAAAGCGGAGGAAGAAAAAGAATTCCTCTATGAAACGCTGTCTTTATTTAAAGAAAAATTAGATGATTACGCCAAAACGATTGAAAAAAAAGAATATCGCATAACTGATTTACAAGACAGCTATGCCCTGCTCCATCAAAAAGCACTCTTCGAAAAAAAACGCTCCAAAACAATGGAACAAGAGGTTCAATCGTTAAACTTCCTTGTTGCCGAATTAGAAGGCCAAATTATCGAAGGGAAAAATCAAGCCACAAAACGAGAACTCAACCGTCAGGTTCGAAATTTAGAAATGGAAATGAAAAAATTAAACGCAGCACTTGACGCGTCCGACCAATATATCGAAGAACAAGAAGTACAAATTGTGGAACTCTCACAACGTTTAAACCGTGCCTTGGCGGGAAAAACAGCCGAACTTCATCGCTATCAATCTGTTTTCTTCAAAGACCTTTCAAAAGCCTTAGATAAAAACAAAAACGTGCGCGCCAAAGGCGATCGCTTTGTGATTCAAGCTGAAATGCTTTTTAAAAGCGGATCTGCCATTATTGGAGAATCAGGTCAAGAAGAGCTCCAAAAAGTGGCGGACATGATCCAAGATTTTGAAAAAAAACTCCCAAAAAATGTATCTTGGATTATCCGTGTAGATGGCCACACCGATGCCACCCCCATCGTGGGTGGTCGCTTTAAATCAAATTGGGAATTATCCACAGCACGTGCCGTTGCCGTTGTAAACGCTTTAATTGAAAAAGGCGTCAGCCCCAAACGCTTGGCCGCGACAGGCTTTGGTGAAAACCAACCATTGACCGAAGGCAAAACAACGGTTGAACGCAAGTACAACCGCCGGATCGAATTCCATTTAACCAATCAATAAGTTATTTATTTTTTAGACTCATCTATCTGTCGAAGACACAGCAGGATTTTTTTGTCCCAAAATATAGCCCCCAATCGTACCACCAACGGTGGTGGTGGCTCCAACCCCAATGGCAACATTGCGTTGTTTCTTGGTTTTAGCTTGGAGTTCGGCCATCTCATTATATTTGGTTTGCCATTCTTCAATCGCCCCAACATATTCTTGGTTCATCTTATCACATTCCATTTTAAAGGTCAAAAAAGTCATATTTAAACGATTTGAAATTTCTTTCCAGATTAAAACCTGACAGGCAGAATCAAGGGAATCAACATTTGTCCCCCCTAACTTTAGCGCACTGACCAAAGCCATCGACGAATCACAAACAACGGTTGCACAATAACTACTTAATTGTGTTTTTACTTTATCAATGGGACAAATTTGTGAATCAACCGTGACCGTTTCAGTTGTCGTTATTTCTGTTGTCGCAGCCCGATCTTTATCTTCTGTTGCCTGACGTCCAACTTTTTCACGCGGCTTATTTGTTGAATCAGAGGCCCGTTGACCACGCGTATCGCGTTGTCCTGCCGCCCCAAAACCAGGCAACGTCATCGCAAAAAGACAAACAAATAAAAGATATCGCACTATTGTCCGCCCCCTCCAAGTAAACCGCCAAGACCACCGAGCATACCACCAAGGCCACCACCGCCGCCCTCCATCTCGCCACCGGCACCTGGCATAACTGTTCCAAGTAATGGTGAAAGAATTTGTTCTTTCATCCCACCTAAAACTTGAACCGCTTGACCGGCACATGCTGTTGCATTTGTAATGCGATTTTTACGCTCTAATTCATCCGGTGTATAATCGGTTGTCGACCAATCCTTCATCGCACCAAAAATAGCCCGCGCCATCGCCCGATTCTCAATATCTTTCGAACTCGTAATGGGTTTACCAACAACATGTGTAACACAAACATCTTTAGCACACTTACCTATAACAGAATCCGCGCCCTTTTCACTAAATTCAGCCTCGCCTAAGTTCCAAATACTACCTTCTTTCGCCAATTGTTCTTTATTATATTCCACCATCAAAGTGTAAACGAACGTTTTATCACTATCGCTAAACTTACACGCGCTT
>JAFGVS010000061.1 GCA_016937865.1 Alphaproteobacteria bacterium | reverse complement strand
TTCTATGGACGCCATAGTTTGTCTGAGATCACATGCCCCGCATGTGATTTAAACGACAAATAAATTAAATCTTTCGTCTCATATAAACGTTCGCTTACGCTTGCTTTAATTTCGTTTTGTTGTAAGGTCTCGATTTTTGTTGGTTGTTAAATGAGAATTTTTTTTGTAGGGTTTTATAATATTTAAAAAGAAAGCATAAAATATGAAGATACTTTGTTTAGGGGATGTGTTTGGGCGGCCGGGACGCGAGGCTATTTTTCGCGATTTGCCTGGGATCAAAAAAAAACATAAAATTGATTTTGTTATTGCGAATGTTGAAAACTCTGCCCACGGCTTTGGGGTCACTGAAAAAATTTGTAACCAGTTTTTGACGGAAGCCAATATTGATGTGTTGACCATTGGGGATCATGCGATTAGTCGCAAGGATACGCCTGTGGATTTGCCACATGTGGTGAGTGCGGGTAATTATCAAGATGGGGCGTATGGTAAAGGGTATACTATTCTTAAGTATAAAAACAAACGTATTGCCGCTCTTTGTTTATTGGGAAAGGTTTTCGTTGAAAATACAAAGAAGACTATTGATAATCCTTTCGCGAAATTTGATGAAATTTATAAAAAGATTCAACGTAAGTCTGATTTGATCTTTTTGGATTTTCATGCCGAGGCAACTGGGGAAAAACAAGCCATGGGATACCATGTCGATGGCAAAATAACCGGTCTTTTTGGGACTCATACCCATGTGCCAACCAGTGATGCCCGTATTTTATCTAAAGGCACAGGGTATATTACTGATATCGGGATGTGTGGGAATTATGACTCTGTGATCGGTGCAGACCCAGAGCGCGCCTTGACCCATCATTTGCCGGAGACCAAGCGAACGCACCTTCAGCCACAAATGGGGGAGGGGCAGTTGTCTGGCGTTATTTTTATTGTGGATGATAAAACGGATGTATGTGTGGAGATCAAGCCATTGCTGCCAAAGTTAAAAACGAAAATTTAATTGTTTTTGGAAATTAAAAAAGGCCTGGGAATTTCCAAGCCTTTTTATTTTTACACGCTTCTTATTGTTTCTTTTTTTTCACTTTGAAATTAGCTTCCGAAATAGATAATTTTGTTTTACCACGTTTGTCTTTTCCAAGATATTTCACTTTAACCTTATCGCCAACAGCCAAATATTCTTCGACTTTTTCGATATGGTCGCCTGTGATTTCAGAAATGTGTACCAGTCCGTCTTGCTTTCCAAAGAAGCGGACGAATGCTCCGAAAGATTGGATGTTTACAACTTCACCGTCGTAAATTTGACCTTCTTCGGCTTCGGCTGTGATTTCTTTGATTAGGCTAATTGCTTTATCAATGATTGTTTGGTTTTCCCCCGCAATTGAGACTGTACCATCATCTTCGATGTTGATTTTTGCCTGTGATTCTTCGGTAATCGCACGGATGGTTGATCCGCCGGAACCGATGATTTCACGGATTTTATCTTTTGGAATCATGATTTCAACAATCTTTGGTGCAAAGTCGCTTAGTTCTTTACGAGGTTCTTTTAAAGCTTTTGCCATTTTACCCAAGATGTGATCGCGGCCGTCTTTCGCTTGCGCTAAGGCTTGTTGCATGATTTCAAATGTCACAGATGTGATTTTGATATCCATTTGCAAGGCTGTGATTCCGTCTTTTGTTCCGGCTACTTTAAAGTCCATGTCGCCTAGGTGATCTTCGTCTCCTAAGATATCTGTTAGAACTGCGAAGTTGTCATTTTCTTTGATTAATCCCATCGCGATACCTGCAACTGGTTTTTTCAAAGGTACACCACCGTCCATAAGGGCGAGTGTTGTTCCACATACGGTTGCCATTGATGAAGATCCGTTTGATTCCAAAATTTCAGAAATAATCCGTTTTGAATAATCAAATTCTTCCAAAGAAGGCATCATTGGGTGGATTGCACGCCAAGCGAGTTTTCCATGTCCAAGTTCACGACGTTTTGGAGGTCCCATGCGACCGGCTTCCCCAACAGAAAATGGTGGAAAATTATAATGTAGCATGAAAGGTTCTGTGCGAAGTCCATCAAGGTCATCGACTAATTGTCCTTCGGTAGAGGTTCCAAGTGTTAAAGACACAAGGGCTTGTGTTTCTCCACGTGTAAATAGGGCGGAACCGTGACAGCGTGGTAAAACACCTACTTCTGCTTCGATTGGACGAACTTCCGTTGTTTTACGACCATCAATGCGTTTTTTACCTGCAAGGATATCGCCACGTAGAATTTCTTTTTCAAGTGTTTTAAACGCGTTATCGATAAATTTTTGCTCTTCAGCGTCTTCGGCATAAAGTTCTTTTGCTTTTGCGTGTGCATTTGCAACGGCTTCTGTGCGTTCTTGTTTATCTTTGACCGCAAATGCGGCAATGACATCGGCTTTTAATGCTTTTGAAACCGCTTTTTCAACTGTTTTTGCAAGTGGAGATGTTGGTTCAACTTTCCAATCTTCTTTTCCCGCTTTTTTCTTTAATTCCGCAATGGCTTTAATGACAGGTTGGAAGTTCTCAAATCCACCTTGAACCGCTTCAAGCATTTTTGCTTCGGTTAATTCTTTTGCTTCGGATTCAACCATTAATACGCCATCTTTTGTTCCGGCAACAATTAAGTCGAGGTCAGATTCTGCGATTTGTGAAGGTGTTGGGTTATAGACAAATTCATTGTTGATATATCCAACACGAACTCCTGCAATTGGCCCATTAAAAGGTATTCCTGAAATGCTTAGTGCAGCAGAAGCAGCGACCATTGCAATCATATCTGGTTCATTTTCTTTATCATAAGAATAAACTGTGATAATGATTTGAACTTCGTTTTTAAATCCGTCTGGAAAAAGTGGGCGAAGTGGGCGATCGATTAAACGTGATGTTAGTGTTGCTTTTTCACTTTCTTTTCCTTCGCGTTTGTTAAATCCACCAGCGATACGGCCGATAGAGGCGAATTTTTCTTGATAGTGTACGGCAAGTGGGAAAAAATCTTGTCCCGGTGCGGCTTCTTTTCTGCCAACAACCGTAGCGAGCACTTTTGTATCGCCCATTGTTGCCATAACAGATCCAGTTGCTTGTCTTGCAAATTTTCCGGTTTCAAGGATTAGCTTTTTGCCATTCCAGTTTATTTCTTTTTTTGTTTCGTTAAACATTGTTGATTTACCAAACATATTTGATAAGTCCTTTCATTTTTTGGAAATTAATTCTGTCTGTATAAATTGTCGTTATTGCGGACAGCATTCGATGGACCGCATGTCCATCTTCGTCCTAAAACAACAATTTCTCCTAGACATAATCACGAAAGTCTTCGCTTTAATTTCGTTTTTTTGCGAGATCGAGGTTATCTGGAAAAAGGCGTATTTTTTGGCCTTGTTATCCGGAATTAATTTCCTGTTAAATTTAGAGAATTGAACAGAATTGTTCATTATTTTACCCGTGTGTTAGGGGCAAAATCACAAACAATCTCGGTTTCAATTCTCGGTTCTTCGGAGACTCTACTAAAAAAAAATCGATTCTTCAAGGAAATAAAAAGCCTCGGAATTTCCAAGGCTTTTTGATTTATGTAAAAATTATTTACGTAGGCCGAGTTTTTTAACAAGGTCTGTATATTGTGTTTCGCTTTTTGATTTAATATAAGCCAATAAGCTTTTACGGCGGTTAACCATTTTTTTCAGTGATAATTCGCAGTCAAAATCTTTTTTATGTTCTTTTAAGTGAACCGTGAGGTTTTTAATGCGTTCTGTTAGAACGGCGACTTGGATCGCAGAGGATCCTGTGTCTTTGTCACCAGCGCGGTTTTCTTTAATTAGGTTTAATTTTGCTTCTTTTGTAATCGACATCACATTTGCTCCGTTTATAAGTTAAATACACGATCGGTTTTTATTTTCCCGTTCGCAATGCTTGCGATCGCAACTAATTTGGTGTTTCGCATAAGGCGGATTGTTTTGCAATCCCGGTGATTGACTTCAATCACTTTACCGTGTCGAATATTTTTTTCTTGTTCCTCATCAATGGATAAAACCAGGATGTCGGCCAGAACTTTATCCAGAGGGACAAAAAAATTCACCGCATTATTTTGCGATTCGGGGGGAGTATAAAGATCTTTTTCTAGTTTTTCCAGCGAAAAAGAGTCTTTCAGCGTAAAGATGCCTGCGCGCGTACGTCGTAACATCGAAACGGTGCCTTTTTCGCCAATGGCTTCGCATAGATCTTGGGCAAGGGTTCGGATATATGTGCCGGATCCACAGACACATCGTAGGGTAAGTAAATGTGGTTTGGGCTGTTCAATGATTTCTAATGCTTTGATTTCGATTTGACGCGTTGGGACGGCAACCTCTTCGCCACGTCTTGCTTTTTTATATAGCGCTTCACCCTTTACCTTAATTGCTGAATATTTGGGTGGTTTTTGCGTTATTTTGCCTAGGAATTGTGGGATGATTTTTTGAATTTTTTCGGCTGAAATGGGTGTTTTGGCTTTTTCTAATTCTTGAGGGTCAATATTTTCGAGGTCGCCTGTTTCCGTGGTTAGTCCACAAAAAATCGTAAAAACATATTCTTTGGATGAGTCGGTTAGATAATTAATGGTTTTTGTGGCTTCGCCAATGGCGATGGGTAAAACACCACTGGCCAACGGGTCGAGTGTGCCGACGTGTCCGACTTTTTTAGTGCCGATTATTCTGCGTGCCCGTCCAATAACTTGTGTCGAAGTCATGCCAAGAGATTTATCAATAATTAACCAACCGTTTAGATTTTTATTTTTATCCTTTTCCACGTTACTACGATTCCTTTATTGTTTTTTTGTTCAATATTATGTATAGTCAAAGGATAAGCGAAAGTAAAGAAAATGATCAATGCGTTTTTAGATATGATGGCGAGTGTACGGGGGGCGAGTGAAAACACGCTCTTGTCTTATGCACATGATTTAACCGAGGTAGATCAATTTGTTTCGCGGCCGTTGGAACAAGCCACGGTTGAAGACTTACAGTCTTATTTAGCCGATTGTGTGAAGCGTGATTTGTCTGCGCGCACACAGGCGCGACGTGTTTCGGCCTTGCGGCGTTATTTCCGATTTTTGGTTATGGATGGTATTCGGGAAGACAATCCAGCTAAGGCGATTGATTTGCCGAGAATCGGACGCTCTTTACCTAAGGATTTATCTGAAGATGAAATTACGAAATTGTTAAAAGGATGTGATCAAACGCCGCTGGGTTTGCGCATGCGCGCGATGATGGAATTATTGTATGCCAGTGGATTGCGGGTTTCGGAATTGCTGGGTTTAAAAACAACGTCCCTTGTTCAGGAAAAATCTGCTTTGCATATTTCGGGTAAAGGCAATAAGGATCGGATTGTGCCGTTACACCCCATTGCGCAAGAAGCGTTGGATGCGTATTTAAAAATCCGTTCATTTTTTATGAAAAATAAAACAGATCTTTTGTTCCCATCCAAGCGTGGCGCATCGCCAACGTTATCCCGGGATGCCTTTTTTAAAGCATTAAAGCAACATGCTGTAAATTGTGGTGTTGATCCCATGCGTGTTTCTCCCCATGCGTTCCGTCATTCATTTGCTTCCCATTTATTGCGCGGTGGGGCGGATTTGCGAAGTGTGCAAGCTTTGCTTGGACATGAGGATTTGGCGACGACCGAAATATATACGCATATTATTGATGATGAATTGAAGAAGGAGGTTTTTACAAAACACCCTTTGGCGAAGAAAGGGTCTGTTTAGTTTTGTTCTGTTGGAATTTAATTCTATCGACGGTCTGACTAAAAATACATTTCCCAAATATATTTTTAACGTCAGATATTGCCGTTTCACCGGATTGGTGGTTGTGTAAGATGGAATTATTTTTTGAATGATCGAGATTTTTACTCTAGTCTTTTTCAGACAAATGGCGATTGAGTTACGATTGATTTAATATTTCATCAAGCTCTTTAAAAGAACTCACTTTTATGATATTGATATGAGGATATTGTTTGATGATTTCCATTTGTTTTTTCCAACGTTTTGATTGTCCAAACAATATCCAAAAAATCATTCTAAAATTAAACTCTTTTGTTGCCCCTAATAATTTTCCAGGACGGTTTCCTTTCAGAGAACATCTTTTAAAGAAACGAAATAAACATTTAAAACGATTAGCTCTTATTAAAATAATGCTATCTGCTCGCTTTAATCGTTGAGGCATAAGCCTTTTATATTGTCCATCAATAATCCATTTGTCTTTTTTGATGAAGGTATCATGCTTGCTTTTGGTTTCTTCTCGAGGCGCGCGAACCCAATTCGTATGCGGGATATGCGCTATTTGATCAAGGTGCAAAACTGGATAGTTAAGTTTCTGCGATAACTTTTTTGAGAAAGTTGATTTCCCAGAGCCAGATGGTCCGATCACACAAATGCGTTTACCTAATATATGCTTATTTTTCTTCATCTAGTTTTTTATCTGACAGCAGGTGTGCATGGAGATGTGGAATTTCCTGGCCACCTTCGGGTTGGACATGAAATTCCAGTTTATATCCTTTAAGGCCTAGATGGTCCCCTACGGATTTAATATCTCGGAAAAATTGCCCTACCGTTTCATTATTTTGACCATTAATTAAATCGACAAATGAAATGATATGGTTTTTCGGAATGATAAGAATATGGGTCGCCATTTTTGGTACAATATCTTTAAACGCTAGAATGCGATCATTTTCAAAAACAATGTCGGCGGGAATTTCTTTTCGGAGTATTTTTGCAAAAAGATTATCTTTATTGTACATGATCCATTGTGTGTCTGACATTTTTTATCCTTGCAAGTTATTGCTTTGCTAGTGTAGGCTTTCTATAGAGTAGATTATGTAGGACGTTTTTAAAACTTACAAGATTTAATTTAAAACCTAAAAACTGACTCATGTTTGGATTGTATTTATATTTTGTTTAAATAAAATCTTTCTTGTGCTCAGATAAAGAGAGGATATTGATATGGTTGACGAAAAAATAAAACCTCTACATTCAAAATATCCGCATGAGATTGATTCTCATATTGGGAAACGTGTGCGTTTGCGCCGTAAAATTTTGAAAATGAATCAGACTGAAGTCGCCTCGCTTGTTGGCGTTACTTTTCAGCAATTTCAAAAGTATGAAGCAGGAACGAATCGTATCAGTGCGTCGCGTCTGTTTGTGTTGGCGCAAGTTTTAGGGGTAAGTATTAATTTCTTTTATGAAGGTTTTGATCGTTTGCAACAAATGTTTGCTTTACCTGAATATGAAGGTGCGATTGCTGAAAATCAAAAAATATTGGATAAAGATCCGATGCAACAAAAAGAAAGTTTAGAACTTGTTCGTATGTTTTGGTCAATTAAAGATGCGGCGAAACGTAAAAAAGTTTTGGATATGGTGGCCATGATTAGTGGTGTTTCAGAGGAACCAAAGTAAAATGGATTTAAAAAAGTTAGAAAATTTGGCCTATTTGGCCCGGCTGGAAATGAATCAAGAGCAGTTGGAAAAGACTGCTCCTAATATTAATGCGATTTTGGATTGGGTGGCAAAACTCCAAGAGTTAGAGACTGACAATGTTGAGCCTTTGTATTCAACCGCGGTGCATGCCCTTCCGCGTCGCGCAGATCATCCTGATGCCACGTCTTATCGAAAAGAAATTCTTTCGAATGCGCCTGAAACTGATAATCATCAGGCCTTTTTTACTGTTCCTACTGTTGTTGAATAAGAAAATTGAAGAGATAAACCATGAACTTATATGATTTGACCCTTACACGGGCCTTAGAGCTTTTGAAAAATAAAGAACTTTCTGCTGTTGAATTAACGCAGGCACATTTGGATCGGTCAGAAGGACTCCAAAAATTAAATGCGTATATTACAGAAACACCGGATCGCGCACTGGCGGATGCCAAAGAAAGTGATAAGCGTTATGCTGATGGAACGGCACGTGTATTAGAAGGGATTCCAATTGCCCATAAGGATGTTTTTTGTACAAAAGGTATTCCAACTACAGCGGCATCAAAAATTCTACATAATTTTATCCCTCCCTATGAATCGACGGTTTCTCAAAAATTAAAAGATGCGGGAACAACAATGTTGGGAAAATTAAATTTGGATGAATTTGCAATGGGGTCTTCCTGTAAAACCTCTGCGTACGGTCCTGCGATTAATCCATATAAACGTGATGGCGATAAAACGGATTTGACGCCAGGGGGGTCTTCTGGTGGATCTGTTTCAGCTGTTTCGGCTGGCTTGATTATGGGGGCAACAGCGACGGATACGGCGGGTTCTATTCGATTGCCAGCTTCTTTCTGTGGTATTGTTGGGGTAAAGCCGACCTATGGATTTGCATCGCGTTATGGCTGTATTCCATTGGCCTCATCCATGGATCATCCAGGTATTATTGCACGAACGGTTAAAGACAGCGCCTTGCTTTTAAAAGAAATTGGTGGTTATGATCCCAAAGATTCAACGTCTACCCCACATAAAATTCCGGATTTTGTTGCAAATATGACGCCTTCTGTTAAAGGTTTGAAGGTCGGTCTGATTAAAGAAGCTGATATTAAAGGGCTTTCTCCTGAAATTAGAGATTTGCTCCGAACGCGTGCGAAAGAACTAGAGGCTCAAGGCGCAGAAATTATCGAAATTTCTATGCCACATATTGATTACGCCTTGGCTGTTTATTATGTTTTATGTCCGGCGGAGGCTTCCTCTAATTTAGCTCGGTATGATGGTGTCCGTTATGGACATCGTACGAAAGATCCAAAAGATTTACAGGAACTTTATGTGAAATCTCGTGCGGAAGGTTTTGGAGAAGAAGTTAAACGTCGTATTTTGGTTGGTACGTTTGTGTTGTCTTCCAGTGCGTATGACGCTTATTTCTTGAAGGCGGCGAAAGTACGTCAGTTGATTGCGAATGATTATAAAGCGGCTTTTGAAAAAGTTGATGTTCTTTTGACGCCAACGACGGCTTCTCCGGCGTTTGGATTAAGTGAAGAAATGACGCCTTTGGAAATGTATGCGTGTGATATTTTTACGGTTGGCGCAAACTTGGCGGGTGTGCCTGCGATTTCTGTACCGGCTGGATTTTCAAGCACAGGATTGCCTTTGGGACTGCACTTGCAAACGAATTTGTTTGAAGAACAAAAAATGTTTAATGTTGCAACTGTTTTGGAATCCATCTCTAACGGGACAAAGAAACCTTCTGAAATTATTTAATAAAAAAGCCCCCTTGGGGCTTTTTTAATTCCCTGAAATTCAATGATAATTTTGAAAAATCTAAAAAAAATATAAAAATCAAGTCTAAAAAATCAAAAAAAGTGTTTTTTCTATCCTGAAAAAGGCTTCATTTTATGATATACTTGGCGTTATGGGAACGGAGAGGCTTGATTTTATTATTAAAGGGGACTGTGTCGCGGAAATGGCAAAAATGCCAGATCATTCCGTCGATGTTATTTTTGCAGATCCGCCTTATCACATGCAGCTTGGTGGTGAACTCCACCGGCCAGACAGTTCACATGTCAAAAGTGTGGATGATGAATGGGATCAATTTGAATCTTCAAAAGCGTATGATGATTTCACCGTTGCTTGGTTAACACAGGCCAAACGTGTTTTAAAAAAAGATGGCTCTTTCTGGGTTATCGGTTCTTATCATAATATTTTTCGCGTGGGTAAAATCCTCCAAGACATGGGTTTTTGGATTATGAACGATATCCTTTGGATAAAAAATAACCCGATGCCGAATTTTAAAGGGACACGGTTTACCAATGCGCATGAAACGCTGCTTTGGTGTACAACATCAAAAGAAGCCCGTCCAACCTTCAATTATCATGCGATGAAGACATTTAATGGGGATAAGCAAATGCGATCGGATTGGTATCTACCGATTTGCAGTGGGAATGAGCGTTGTCGGAACGCAGCTGGCGAATCTATTCATTCAACTCAAAAACCGGAAGCTTTGTTGTATCGTGTTTTATTGTCAACCTCAAATAAAGGCGATGTTGTTTTAGATCCGTTTAATGGCAGTGGCACAACGGCTGTTGTGGCCAAGAAATTGGGACGTCGTTTTATTGGGATTGAGCGGGAACAAGAATATATCGATTTAACCTATAAACGCTTAGCGGCGGTTGAAACGATTGATGATAAGGTTTTATCGATTAGCCAAAAGAAAGAAATGCCCAAAGTGCCGTTTGGATCTTTGGTTGCCAATGGGATGATTAAACCAGGGTCGACATTGTTTGCCCAAAATGGCCAGGTCAAAGCGATTGTTCGTGCGGATGGATCTTTGATTACCGATAAAGGTGAGGAAGGATCTATTCATAAGGTTGGGGCGACCGTTCAGAATAAAGCGTCGTGCAATGGGTGGACGTTCTGGTCGATCAATCAAAATGGCAAAGATACGTCGATTGATACGCTCCGTCATGATTCTGTGAAGATTGCTTAGATTTTTATTTCTGTTTTGCGTTTTCGTGTTCTTCAATAATTTTTTGCATGCCATTGGTCAAATTACTAAAGAAATCTTTAAATATCTTCGCTGCTATTTGGATTGTTTCTAATTTTATTTCTTCACAGGTACAGTTATCTTTTTTGCATTCACACATTTTTTTTCTCTTCCTTTTTGTTTAAATTTAAGATGCTGTAACCTAAAACATCTTGAATTTAAAAGCAAGATGAATGTGTTTTATTTGTTTCCCTTAAAGTTGCATCTGAATCTTTATACTTCTTGACCGAATCGTTTATTCTCTTTTATACTCTTTTTCATGTTATCCTATTTATCTATAAATAATGTTGTGTTGATTGATTCCCTTGAATTGCCATTATCCAAGGGGCTTTCTGTTCTAACCGGGGAAACCGGGGCAGGAAAGTCGATTTTATTGGATGCGCTGGGTTTGGCTTTGGGTATGCGGTCCGATAAAGGGTTGATCCGTAGCGGCGAAGATAAAGCGAGCGTCGTTGCAGAATTTTCTCTACCGGCTAATCATCCGGTCTATACCTTTTTGCGTGAGAATGATATTGAAATTGACCCCTGTGAGCCGTTGCTTATTCGACGTGTTGTTTTTAAAGGTGGGGAGAGCGGATCGTATAGCAAAGCCTATTTAAACGATCAACCGATTGGCGTGCGCTTGCTTTCCGATATTGGGGATTATCTGGTCGAAATTCATGGTCAATTTGAAAACCACGGGTTGATGAATCCAAAGACGCATCAAGATTTATTGGATGCGTTTGCCGGTGTTGACTCTGAAAAAATTAAAACCAAAAAAGCCCATTTCGACTGGAAAACAATCCAAAAAGAACGTGAAATATTGCAGCGTCATTTGGCGAAAGCCAAAGAAGATGAAGATTATCTTCGTCACACGGTGAAAGAATTAGAAGATTTAAATCCACAGCCCGGGGAAGAAGAAGAGCTGGCTAATCAGCGGGCTTTATTGATGCAGGCGGAAAAAAATATTTCAAATTTACAGGAAGCCTATGAAGCCTTAACGGGTGGATCGGAAGATGTTGGATCCCGTTTTCGAATGGCACAAAATGCGTTGGTGCGTGCGGGGGATGAAAGTCTATCTTCTTTGATTGATGAAATTGGGGAAGCGTGGGATACGTCGCTCCGTTTATCAGATAAGTTAGAAGCTTTGGTGAAGAACTTTGAAAACCCCCAAGCGGAATTGGAAAAAGCAGAAGAACGTCTATTTGCCCTTCGCGCGTTGGCCCGAAAACATCGTTGTTTGGTGGATGAATTGCCAGCGATGTATGAAAAGCTGTCCAAAGATTTAAACATGGTTGCGCATTCTGACGAAACGCTCAAAGCCAAAATGGCGGAAGAAGCTCAAGCGAAAGAAACTTATTACAAAGAGGCCTTGGCTTTGTATGAAAAACGCCGGGTTGCGGCAAAATCCATTGCGGAAATGGTTCATATCGAATTGGCTCCGTTGAAGTTAGAACATGCGAATTTTGAAGTCACTTTGGAAAAATTAGATGAAGAAAATTGGCGCGACAGTGGGTTTAATACAACGGTCTTTACGATTGCGATGAATCCAGGGTCGCCACAAACGCCAATTCATAAGACGGCTTCTGGTGGCGAACTGGCACGTTTGATGTTGGCGCTTAAGGTGGTTCTTGCAAAGCTTAACCCAGTTCCTGTGATGGTCTTTGATGAAGTGGACACCGGGATTTCAGGTGCAACGGCTGACGCTGTTGGCGCGCGATTAAAACGTTTGGCGGATACTGTGCAGGTTTTGGTAATTACGCATTCTCCGCAAGTGGCCTCTAAAGGAACGTTTCATTTAAAAGTCCATAAAAGTGCTTCTGGTGATATGACCACAACAACCGTTTATACCTTATCTGACGATGATCGTTTGCAAGAAATTGCGCGGTTGCTTTCTGGGGATGAAATCACAAAAACGGCTTTGCAAAATGCGCAAGATTTACTTAATCAATAAGCGAATAAGAAAGATTTGATATGACGGAACACTATACCTCTTTGTTAGAAGATATGAAGATTTTGGACGCTTTGGAAGCTGAAAAGAAAAAGGCCTCTTTTTTAAAAAAATATAGCCTTCAAAAGAAAATTCAATCTTTGCGTGGGGCCTTGCATGGCGATATTGCAAAATTGATTTCTGTGCGGTTGGATGAAATTGGTGCGAAAGCTTTAAGGGCAGACGTGAAAAAGCATTTTAAAAGTCACAAAATATTGCAAGACTTCGTTTTAAAGCGTTTAGCAAAAGAAGCGAAGAAAAGTCCTTTTCGCCGTAAAATCGAACGTTATTTTTGGAAAGGTTTTTTAGTTGTTTTGGCTGTGTTTGCACTGATATTTAGACAGTATAATTTAATAACGGTTGATGCCCCTTTGGAAACCAAAGAAGGGATTATGCAACGCGCAGCGGCCTATGATAAATTTTCGACGTATAACTCTTTGGTTGCGGGGTCTCGAAATGGTTTTGCTAAAATGATTCTTTTTTGGCCGATTGAACCAACGAAAGAAGAAGTTAATTATGCCAGTGAGTTTATTTTTTCAGCTGGGGCTATTTATAATCGGTTGAAAAAAGCCGAGACGATTTGTGACGCTGAATTTACATATGATGATACAAAAGAAAATTATGACGATAAGGATGATGTGATGAAAATTGCGACGATTTCGCTCCATTTTATACAGGAAAAATTTAACCCAGAAGTGGAAGCCGATGCGATCGATGTTTTGGCGGCGTCGTTCTTTGATCGGTTTAGATGTTTGGGTGTGGAGTAATATATTCCTGGTCATTCATTTTATGGGCGCTAAACGCGATTTTATCGCGGGTTTGGATTTGAAACGAAATTTATTGGGGAATATAAAAGTGAATAATTTAAAAACAATCAAATATATTCCTTCAGATCCAAAACGTATGGTTGTTTTTCTCCATGGGTATGGGGCGGATGCGAATGATTTGGCGGGGTTGTTCCCGTATTTTAAAGATCAATTGTCTGATGCCGTTTTGGTGTCAATTGAGTCTCCGTTTGTTTGTGATGTTTATGCGGGAGGACGTCAATGGTATCCCCTGGATGATGCCATGCGGATTGGATTTCATACCCAAAATGAAACCGCGATTGATGCGACTCTTTCTAAAACAATGGATGTCCGTGAAGTGGTTTTAAAAGAGTTGAAGAATACGGTTGAAGCTTTGGCCAAAGCGTATCGAATTGATCCTCAAAACATCATTTTAACCGGCTTTTCGCAAGGTGCCGGTATGGCGTTGGCTTTGTCTTTGATGATAGATGTGGCGCAAGTGATTTCGTATTCAGGCCTGCTTTTCCCGCCATACGAAGGAAATACGCCACTTTTAATGTTTCATGGCGAAAGTGATTCGGTCTTGCCTTTTTCGTATGCACAGATGGTAAAAGAAAAAATCGAAAAAGTACGGCACTTAAACTTCGTTCCACTTCGGCACACGGATCATACGATCCCGATGGAAGCGATCGAAAAATCAATTGAATGGATTAAGAAATAATGGAACAACGTAAAAAGTTTATACGCTCTTTTGGGCGACGGGTGGCGAAGCCTTTGTCTCAGGCGAAAAAAGACACCTTAGAAAAATATTTGCCTCTTTTAGGTGTGCCCGCAAAATTGCCGTCGGATTTGACTACCCTTTTTTCGGCGGATGTAAAACGTGTTTGTTTGGACATTGGTTTTGGTGGTGGTGAAAATCTGGCCGAAAAATTGACCCTTCATCCTGACATGGGTTTTATTGGGAGTGAAGTTTTTTACAATGGTGTTTTTTCTTTTTTAACGCATTGGGAAGAAAAAGGGAAGCCAGAAAATGTTCGCCTTTATATTGAAGACGTTCGTGATTTGGTTGAACGGATGCCAGAAAATTCCTTAGATCAAATTGATTTGTTTTATCCAGATCCATGGCATAAGGCGCGTCATCGTAAACGTCGGATGATTGCGATGGAAACGCTCGACTTGTTTTCAAAAGCGTTAAAAACAGATGGGCTGATTCGGGTGGTGAGCGATATTCCCGATTATATTGATAATGCGGTTGAAAATTTTACAGCGCATAAAGATTTCAAAATTGAATATCATGCGGGGAAGCCTTTTGAGGATTGGGTAACGACGCGGTATGAGCAAAAGGCCTATCGTGAAGGGCGGACACCACAATATATGTTGATAAAAAAAGCATCCTAAGGATGCTTTTTTTATCTGTAAAATTTTCTTTTTTATCCTAATCGGGAAATACGACCGTTTAGCCATGTTAAGATAAGTGGTAAAGCGATAAAGTGTCCAAATTCATTTATAACCTGGACTGTGCCTTGGTTAAGGATTGTTAAATCAATGCCTTTAAAGACTAATCCTGTAATCAAAACTGTTATGAAGGCCCCCCATTTGGTTTCTGATAAAAAGATGGCGATTATCCAAATTAGCATTCCAAGATAAATGATATCTGTGATACCGCCACCTGGGATGATTGAAAATAAATGGTATTTAAGATTGCTGTACATTTTTTCTCCTTTAAATTAATCTTATTATTTCATGTCTTTTGCAAAGCAACAAGAATCTATGGCATCTTGGTGTCTTTTAAATGTTCCTTTTTTCTTGCCTTTTATTCCCCAAAGATCCCATGTTCCATTTGTGCGTTTTTCTCGCTCTGCAATACAGACTTCGTCAGAAGCTTTGTCATTAAATGTTTCACAGACGGCGATGACGGTTTGTTTTTTCCCGAAATCTTCTATACGTTTGTCTTTAATAATGAATGCGCTGGCAGATGTGACCGCGAATACGCAGAGGCCTATAATTAATGTCTTTTTCATTAGGTTTCTCCATGCTTATATATTACGAAGCATAGGCTTTTTAGGACTTTAATGCAATGTTTTTTTTGTCATATATACAATTGCCGTTTTAAAAGATTGAAATTTTCTGTTTATCCTGTAGGATTGCTGTTATGACAGACTTTGATTCTATTTTGCAAAATATTCGAGAAAAAATTGCCGATCATAAAACGCGTTTGGATCGTCGGACGATTTATGATTCTCCTGAGGCTCCTTTTTTGCTGTCCTCTGAAATGGAGGATCCTAAAATACTTTTATCGCCGGAACAGGTTAAAAATTTGGCGCATGAAATTACACGCTCGATTATTTCTCGGACTGGACAAGAATCACAACGTATTGCATTGTATACTTTGATACACGAGACGATTTTGCATTGGAATAGTATTGCTAAATAAAGATAATCTTGTTTTGGTTAACAATAAATCTTGAATTTTTAAAAAAGATCTAGTATGTTCCCGTTTGAATTACAAATAAAAAGGACTTTTCTATGGCTCGTTTAACTATTACCGATTGCTTGCAAAAAGTAAAAGATAAGTATGAATTGATTGTTTTGGCGTCAAGACGGTCCCGTCAACGCTATGATGGTGCTTCTTCAACGATTGATGTTGATGATCGTGTGCCTGTAACTTCCTTGCGTGAAATTGCCCTTGAAACGGTCGATATTGATGCTTTGCGAAAAGACCTTGTTCAATCTTATCGTCATACAAAAGATCCTGTTGTTTTAGAAAAATCAGATGAAAAATCAGATGAATTGAAGCAAATTGAAGCAGAACTTTCATAAATTCATCTTTTAAAAGAACTATTAAAGCCGCATTTTTTTATGTGGCTGTTTTATTTTATGAAAACGTAGACTAAGAATTAACGACTTTTTGAGATTTAGTAAGTTCTTTTTGAGCTTGCGCAGGCGTTAGCCTTCGGATTTTTCCATCCGGGCAAGAAATAACGATGGGCGTTTTGGAGCGTTTGGCTGTTTCTATAACAGTTAAAGCCCCCGCTTTTACACCGCGTTCGATTTTCTCAAATAATTGGGTCTGGCCCTTTGTCATCAATCGATCCTTTTATTGCGTTAAATAAAGACGCATCTAGCATTTCTACTAAAGCGCCCTCTGCATACCTTGCCACAATTTCGGGCGGGAAGGTAGATGCATTATAAATGGCACAAAAATCTACAAAAGGCAAGTAAATTTTAAATAAGTTTATTAATCCACGTTTATATCGGCGGTATATTTCGCGTTGTGGGATATCATGCCCGCCAGATTCAACCCGGGTTTTGACTCGTTCCTTGGCTAAACGTTGTGAGCTGAGCCAAAGAAACGATAATGTTACGATATAGCCTTCCTTTTGCATGCGTTTAATCAGATGAATAAGGCCAAGTGGGGCGAGTGTTGTTTCTAGGGCAAAGTTTTCCCGGGCTGTGATTAATTGCTCGATTCGATTGATTAAAAGTTTTCCAGCCGTGAATCGTGCTGCCTCTGGGTTATATGGGGATAATCCTGCAGCAATTTTATCTGCATTTACGAATTCAGTGATACGCATTTCTTGCGGTACAATGGCATCGGCACATGTGCTTTTTCCGGCACCATTGGGGCCTGCAATAATTAGACAATGTCTTTTTCGCCGCAAGACGGGTTTTTCTTTATCCTTTTGGCCTACCTTTTTAAGGGGAAATATGCCAAGGATGCGTCCAAACAGCCGTTTAAAATAGAGGAGTACGCTTCGCATAGTAGGCGATTGTAATGAAAATTTGCTTGGTTTTCAATGTTTTTTATTTAAACGGGTAAAAATGGGTTGATTTCCTGGAATCCTTTTGTATAATATCCGCGTTCATAAGAAGAACTTTTTTTTATGACCCCATCGTCTAGCGGTTAGGACACTGGCCTTTCAAGCCGGCAGCACGGGTTCGAATCCCGTTGGGGTCGCCATTT
>JAFGVS010000060.1 GCA_016937865.1 Alphaproteobacteria bacterium | reverse complement strand
AATATGGGCGTGATTTAAATACTTATTTTTGGTAGCTTTTTCCATGGCTTAGATACTCCCATTTGTATCTAAAGTTGTCTAGACCCTATACTTTTTACATTAGCCACTATTTTAAACTTTCCGCTTTTTGCCGCCACAGGCACGGGACATGCGCAGACCGAATTGACAACGCCTTTAACCATTAGAAATCAAGTGAATGTTCGATTTGGGACAATTGCAATTGACCCTGCAGCGGGTCCCCAAACGGCGACTCTTGTTGTTGGCCAACCTATAATTTGTCCAGAAGCCTATGTTTGTAGTGGTTTTTCTGGTGTGGGAAGTATTCAAATAGATAGTGCACCCGCAACACTTAATCTTAGTATGGAAGGCTCCCTTGCAACGTTAAGCGATGGTGCCGGACACACTTTAACTTTTGACCCGGCTTTTAATGACGGCACAGATATTAAAAGCTTATATTCTGTAGGTGGTGTAGGCGGCGTCACTATGGCTATTGGAGGTTCCATCACTTTCACAGGAAATGAAGTGGCTGGTGTCTATAATACGACCAATGCCGGTGGGTCAGGCTATATTGTAAATGTGAATTATTGATCTATCGATATAGACAAAACTTTCTATTTCTGTTATACTTCGTCTTATGTTTATGACCGGCCTTGATGCTTTATTGTTTTTCATTTTAATTATTTCCGCGTTTCTTGCATATTCGCGTGGGTTTGTTCGGGAATTATTATCCATTGGCACCTGGGTTTTGGCCGCCCTGTTTACCCGTATGGGCGCCGAAAAACTTTCCCCTTATGTCGCTGAATTATTTGGTGCATCGGAAACGGTAGCTTCTATTATTTCTTATATTTTCATTTTCGTATTTGGTGTTTTTCTCGCTTCTTTTATCGTTAAAAAATTAGCCTCTCAATTACACAAAACAGATTTTAAAGCCGCTGACCAAGCCCTTGGATTCATCTTTGGATTATTCCGTGGGTTTTTAATTACCAGTCTTTTATACCTTTTTGTCCTCTGGTTAATCCCACAAGAAGTCGATCGTCCACAATGGTTTGCCGATGCACGCTCTCGCCCGGCTCTTCGTCAAGGGGCTTACTTGCTTGATGTCTTATTTATCCCAAATGAATTCCCTGTTTTGGCCGAAGATATGAAAGCATCAGATTCCCCCAAATTAAATGAAGAGACCTATAAAAGTCTTTTAAAACCAACAGCAGAAACAGAATTTCGAGGTGAAAAAGAAGATCTTGATGTTGGTTATTCCCATGATGAAATTGAAGACCTAAACCGCCAATTGCGTCAGATACGGGAAATGGAAAAACTGAACTAGTATTCTTTTTCTTCTCTTTGAAATTTATCTTATGGGTATAAATTTTCGTTTCGCGGACTGCATGCGATGTATCACATATACATCTTGGTTCTAAAACAGAAATTTCTCCTCCATAACACCATTCGCCACGCTCATTTTAATTTCACTTTGTTTTTACATCTTGATTTGCATCTTTTAAAAATTATTCGAATTGTTGTCTATTTGAGCATACATCCCCTGGATTTACTTTTTTAGGAAGACTATTGATTTCTATTTTAAGATCCCTTAGTCTGTTTATATAAAGCTTTTTTTCAAAAGCTATAAATTATAAAGGAGTTACTCATGAAAAAAATACTTTTATTCTCAGCCTTCGTTTCAGCATTTGCGATTGGTGCCGCCAAGGCAGACAATCCAGGTTGTGGACTTGGTTCTATGGTTTTTGCCGGTAAACATGGTCCTGTTTTCGACGTTTTAGCTGCAACAACGAACGGTACTTCTGGAAACCAAACCTTTGGTATGTCGACAGGAACATTGGGATGTAAACGTAATGTCCCTATTGCGCGTCGTCAATTTGCTTATTTTATGAACAATAATTATGAACAATTTGCCATGGATGCAGCGAGTGGAAAAGATTCTGAAACCATGCGTGCTGCTGCCGCGATTTTAAAAGTTGATTCTGTGAAATTAGCAAGTGTTGTTAAAACAAACTTTGATTCTATTTTTACAGATGATGCCGAAAGTCTTGAAATTGCAGCTCGTATTGAAAAACTTGTTGCTTAAGACCCTTATTTAAAATAAAAAAAAGGATCCCAATGGGATCCTTTTTTTATACCGCTAAAGAAACTATTGTCCTTTGACGATTGTGCAAGATTCCCCGTAAACCAACACAGAAAAGTTTTCAACATCAACTGTTGATACGGTTTTGATTCCGCCATTTTTCTTTGCTGTTTCAACGGAAGAATCACCCATTGCGACAAGACCTAAGAAACTTTGCGCACATGCTTTTCCTGTTTTTGGTCCTGAACGTGCAGGTCCGGCGCCAATTGGTGCTTTTGTCATAGACACAATCATTCCTGGTCCTGCTGGATTGCTTGTACTTGTACATGCAGCCAATGAAAATGCCGCCACTAATAACATTAATTTTTTCATTATATATTCCTTTTCTTTTTACGCTTCACAAAGAACTTTTGTCTCTGTTTGGGAAAAAACTAGTCTATTCTTAAATTGAAAACAAGGTGTTTTTTCGTCTATTTATATTGATTTTATATTGAATTCTTCCTACGCTCTTTTCCATGCGTTTGATTTTCATCTTTTTATTTTTGATTCCTGCTTTGGTTTTTGCGCAATCCCCTATTGAACAAGCGACTCAAAAAGAGCTGTGGAAAGATCCACACTGGCAGGCCCTTTTACATTATAAAAAGGGTGAAAGCACCATTGATTCAAAAGCCTTTTTTAATGCGACGATGGGGAAAACAGATCCAAAAGCGGAATTGATTGCAACCTTGAAGGCGTTTGCACAACCTGCGGAAAAAGAACATATTGAAAAAATTCAGATCAAAGCAGATATTACGCAAGATTTTCAATATCAACACGCGCAATGTGCTTTTCCTGCCCGCTATGCTTGGTTAAAGTCAAAACTTGATTTATCCTCTTTACCCAAACAAAAATGTTCCGCTTACCAAAAGTGGCTTAAAAAAGTGCAGCCGCACCAAGCCACCCTTGTTTTTGCCAGCGCGTATTTAAATCAACCATCTTCGCTTTTTGGACATACGTTTTTACGTTTTGACCGCAAGAGCAAAAATGAAGACCTGTTATCTTATATCTCTAATTTTGGTGCGATTACACCACCCAATCCCAATGGCTTTGCGTATGCGTACAATGGTTTGACTGGCGGTTATCCCGGCGTGTTTTCGTTTCAGCCTTATTATGAAAAAGTAAAAACCTATGGCGCGATTGAAAATCGAGATTTGTGGGAATATCCATTGAACCTAACCCAAAAGGAATTGGATACTTTGGTGGCGCATGTTTGGGAGCTGGGCTATCAATATGTTGATTATTATTTCTTTACGGACAATTGTTCTTATCTTTTGATGGAGGTTTTAGATGCGGTTCGCCCCCAGATGAAACTGGCCGATAAATTTCCAAGACAGACCATTCCTTTGGATACGGTTCGGGTTGCCTTGGCAGAAAAAGGGTTGGTTGGGACGCCGGATTTTCGAGCCTCTATGCAGACGAAAATTCTATCCCACTGGAAAGATCTGTCGACCAAAGAAAAAAACGCTGTGCATGAATTTAGACGTGATGGAAATCTATCCACCGATCTAACCGAAAAGGAAACCGCACGTGTCGCAGAAGTTGCCTATGACGCGATGCAATATGATTTGGCGAAGGGGAAAATTTCCGTAGATGTTATGCGTCCCCGCGCGATGGCGTTGCTGCGTGCACGGAATAAAGTTGCAGAAACAAATGAATTGTTTCCCCCAATCAAAACACCATTACAGCCGGATGTTGCGCATCAATCTGCGCGCGTGACTTTATCTGGTGGTGTGCGTGATGATCATGAGATACTATCTTTATCCTTACGCCCGGCGTATCACACAATTGATGATTTAGATGATGGATATGTGTTTGGGGCTGGTCTTAATTTCTTTTATGGAGACGTGCATTATGATTTAGAAACGGATGATTTTTATCTGAATCAGTTTGACTTGGTTTCCATTACGTCGCTTAGTCCGTGGCAGGCGACTTTCCGTCCGACATCATGGAAGTTAGGGGTTCGATTGGATCCACGTCCGACGGATTGGGATCGACAAATGGGATCGGGCTATGGCGCCGTTGGCATTAGTTTTAAATTGGCGGAACGATTCTTGATTCATACACTAGCCGAAGGGCAAATCAGCTATGCTGATCATACTTTGTCGGAAAACCCGATGATTGGTGCAGGTGGATCCATTGGCTTTGTGTGGGCGTTTATGCCGCGCTGGAAAATACTTGGCGAAACCAAGCAGATTTATTTTTCGGAACAAAAAGAGAATGATTATTGGGATAGCACCGCGAGCTTGTTATATTACCCATCGACAAATTGGGCCCTTTCAATTGATTACCGTCATTTCCAAATTGAAAACGCCAGCTTTGATGAAATCAAGACAGGATTCAAACGGTATTTTTAAGACATGTTTTCAACACCACGACAATAGTTATACTTTTTTCCGCTCGCTTCTTCTGTTCCAGTAAGACACATTTCCCCACTTACAATCTCTGTCTTTAAATTTTTCAACGGGAACGTGTTTGTTTTTTTGACACTTCTTCCTGTTCCAGCATCGTATTTATATATAAAAACATCCCATTCTCCATTTTGTTTTTTTAATGCAAAACTATCAAAATTATTAATCATTATATCCACATAACCGGACAACCCTTTTGTTAACTCTCTATCATTTAAAATAAAAACAGGCCCGTTTTTATCAAAAAAAGATAAACCAAAAACGCTTGCTGTACTATATGAGATAAAAACTGGGCAGGCCGTATAGGTTTTCCCCCTGGCATTTGCAGACACAACCACCTTTTTTTCCAGAGATATATTTTTCTTTACTGTTTTTCCATTATAAAGGATATCTGTTTTTTTACTATCCGTATAACGGACTAAAAATTTTCCTCTTTCAACTGTTGTTCGGATTAATCCCGCATCTTTGTTTATCAGGAATCTAACAGGGTTATTTTTAATGCCGTAGTCTTCTTTTACTTTTTTTAGACTCGTAATATAGTTTCCTTCATTCTCACATATATCATCTGAAAAATATTTTCTTTGATTCATATTAAAAACTTTCCAATACGACCCTTCTTTATAGGCCCAACCTTTTCCACCAAAAAACTCAATTTTTAAAACACCTTTTTCTGGTGTCCATCTTTCCGTCTGACAAAATAAATGGTTTAATTTTTCGGTTGTACATAATTGGCATGATCTGTCCCCAATGATCTGATCGCCACAAACCAAATCTCCGCCTTGTATTAAATCTATTTTTTTTCCAACTTCATCAATGAAGAATAAGTGAGATATTTCTTTCATCTTTTCCAGTTGATATATGGATTTTTCAACTATCTCTTTTTGATTTGTATCTTTTTTCTTTTCTGCTTCTTCTTTCGCTTTTTGGACCGATTCTGCTAAGCTTTTTTGTGAAGCGGCCGCTTGATTTATAGCCGTTTTCTTTTCGCCTTTATTTTTAATCGCAAAAATGGATGTGCCGAGTGTTCCCCCAACGCCCAAAGCCGTTGTGATTCCAAAAATCTTTTTTTGTTTTTTGAATTTATCCCGCTCTGTGATAAGCTCTTTGTTTTTATCTTTAAGCGTTTTATTGATCGAAAGCAATTCTGCTTTTTGATCTTGCAGTTGCGTTAGGGCGATGTTGCCGAACACCAAATGAGGTGTAAAGGCAATGAAAAATAAAAATGTAAAGATTCTTCTCATTTGGGGAGTATATCATATTTTAGGTCTTCAATAAACTGTTTTTATAAATTAAATTACAACAAGAAGAGCAGGACAATCCCAAGGACAATTCGGTAATAGACGAACACATCGAAATTATGCGCTTGTTTAATCCACCGAACAAAAAGCACCAGGCAGAGCAATGTGAAAATGAACGATAACAGGATGCTCCAAAATACCGTGCTGAGTTCAATCACAACGGATGACCCGAATGCCAAAACCGCCGCGCCTAAAATGGTTGGGACGGAAAGCAATACAGAATAATAAATCGAAGCTTCGCGGTTAAATCCCAAAAACCGCAGTGTCGTCAGTGTAATCCCCGCACGGGAAACGCCCGGAAAAACCGCCAGAATTTGTGTCACCCCGATAATGATGGCTTGCTTCCAGTTCATGGACGAAATCACTTTGTTTTCTTTAAACCGATCGGCGTAATATAAGAGGCCTCCGAAAACAATCGAATTAATCGCAATCCAAAAAATCGAACGCGCATAAGATTCAACAAAGCTGTGCAATAAAAATCCACCGATCCCGGTTGGAATCAACGAAATTATCAATAGCCAGATGATTTTTGGATTGGCAAAATCGCCTTTTTCTTTACCGCCAACAACGTTTTTTACCATGCCTGTAATTGGTTTTGCATAAAATGCCAAGACGGCTAAAATCGTTCCAAAATGCATCGCGATATCGGTCGCCAATGTTTGCCCCGATGTTCCTAATACAGCCCCTGTTAAAATCAAGTGCGCCGATGAGCTTATTGGTAAGAATTCGGTGATGCCTTGCACGACCGCTAATAAAAAAATTGAAATAAAATCCATCTGATGAGTCCTCTTGAATTTTTCAATTTCTTAGTGTATAGTTCGTTCAGCTTAAAAACAAGGATTAAAAAACATGGCTCAGTGTGAATTTAAAAAAGGTGATTTCGTTGTTTACCCTGCTCACGGCGTGGGTGAAGTAAAAGACATTGTTACCCAAACTTTTGGTGATGAAAAATTAGATTTGGTTGTTGTTGATTTTGTGAAAAATCGTATGACGTTGCGTATTCCTTTAAACAAGATTGAAATTTCTGGGTTGCGTAAACTGTCTTCGAAAAAAGAAATGGATAAGATTGTTGGCATTTTAAAAGAGGCGCCACAATCAAAACGAATCATTTGGTCCCGTCGCGCGCAAATGTATGATGATAAAATTAATTCTGGAAAACCAGAACAAGTTGCCGAAGTCGTTCGCGACCTTTATCGCAATGAAAAGAAAGATGAACAATCTTTTAGTGAACGTCAAATTTATCAACGGGCTTTAGAGCGATTGGCTTCTGAATTTTCGACTGTGATGAATCTAGAGTCAGATAAAACCATCACGAAATTAGAACGTGTCATGGAAAACAGCCCAGAACGTCAGGTTAAATCATCTGAAGGAACGGACGATCCTTCCTCCGAAGAATAATTCCCCCCTTCTTCTTTTTTGTGCCCGTAGCTCAACTGGATAGAGCGTTGCCCTCCGAAGGCAAAGGCTGGAGGTTCAAGTCCTCTCGGGCACGCCATAATTCTCCTTATTTATTAGCATGTTAATATTATAGACACAAACCCCGCAGAAGCGGGGCTTTTTCTCAGACCGATGGGCGTTCAGCATGCGCTCTCTATCCTAAAAATGGCTTTTTAAACCCTCTTGCTGAAGTGTCTCATTTTCAATTGCCCATTGCTTCCTTTATCAAACTAAAAAAACACCCTATTCGGGTGTTTCTTTCTTTATCTCTTTCTATTTACAAACCAACAGATCTTTCCTGTTCATTCCATTCAAGGTAACTGCTGGCTTTTTCTAGTTCAAGCAGTCCACATCGTAAATCACCATCTAAAATCTTGCCTACAATCTTTGGGCTCAAGTAGGCTAAATTCATATGTCGTCTAATCGTTCTTCGGCTCACATGTTCTTCCTTTTCTAAATCAAAAAGCGTTTTTCCAGTTTCATATTCTTTCCGATAATGCCAGCCTTTCACTAAGGCTTCCACAGTTTCTAGGTTTAACTTCTTGTTTTCTACAAAGCCCTCTATCTTAGATTTGTGTTCATTGGGTTTGAGTTTCGTTCTGATTATAACCTCATTATCTTTAACATAGATGTTTTCAAGGGAAGAGGTTTCTTTTTGTCTTTCAAGGCCAGTCCATCTCTTCAAATCCGAAACAGCTGTTCTGTTGAGTATAATTCTTAAATCCTCCTTATTCTCAAAAACAATCTGTTTCGCTAAATGTTTGATCAGTCCATGTTTATTAGATAAAGATAACTTCTTAAAATCAACATACATTAGGTTTTCAGATTCCAGCTTAGTCAAACCCGTTTCTTTCGCATGGATAAAGTTTTCAGTCGCTTTCATCACAGTTTCATCAATAGCATCTATTCGGATATAAGTCCCTTCATGTTTGAAGTAATGGAGTTTTTTCCCAGATGCATGTTTCATTTTCTCATTTCCAAAATAGACTTTGTTGTGGAGTAAAAATTCTGTTTTAGCCTTCCTTTTTCCAGCCGTATTATTTCCTTTTTCCTTCATAACCTCTTGGACTTTTTCAAAAACATCTTCAGAGATGATCCCCTCATGTTGTCCTTCATAGATTTGATCTTTATGTTTGGTTTTACCCAACTATAAGGTGTTCTTTAAAACCTGATGTATTCGCCCTGTTGTCCAAGGATTACCACCAAGACTTTTGTTCTTGTTTTTTGTCGTAAAGGATTTTGTAAAAAGTCCTTTCTCATTCATCTCCTGTTTTACAGATTCCATATTCTTCAAAACTAAGTATCTATCAAAAATCATTCTCACTTTTTCGGCTTCATTCTCTTCGATAACAAGTTTTTTATCAATGTTGGTATATCCAAGAGGTGGCACGCCTCCCATCCAGAATCCTTTGGCTTTGGATGAGGCAATCTTATCTCTGACTCTTTCTGAGCCAACCTCTCTTTCAAACTGAGCAAAAGACAAAAGCATATTCAGTGTCAATTTACCCATAGAGCTTGAAGTGTCAAAAGACTGCGTAATGGATACGAAGTTACAGCCATACTGTTCAAATGATTTTATCATTTTATGAAAGTCCATAATGGATCGTGATAATCGATCAACCTTATAAACCACAACTACCTGTATTTGACCTGAGGCCATATCTGACATCATTTGCTTTAAACCAGGTCGTTCCATGGTTCCACCCGATATTCCGCCATCTTCGTATGTTCTAAAGTATTCCCAGTTATTAAAAGCCTGAGAAAGTATATAATTTTTACACGCTTCTTCCTGGTTATGAAGAGAATTAAATTCTTGCTCTAATCCTTTTTCAGTAGATTTACGCACATAAATAGCACAGTTAATTTTAGGCATTTTGTTTGTCCTTTATTTCCTTTAATCCAAAGAACACGTACCCATTCCAAGATTTACCCGTAATAGCATGCGCTACAGCAGATAAGCTAAAATAGACGACTTTGTTATAGATAAAACCCTCCTTTGAAATAGACACGCTATGAATAGAGCCTTTGTAGTTTCTGGTTAGAACAGTTCCTTCTCGAAGAGAATAGGTATTCGTTCTTTTTTGAACAGAGTTATCAGAGTGGAGAAGCTTTGAATATCTATTCAGAAAAGTGATATGCTTTTGAGCTAAACCGCCGAATTTCTTTTTCTGAAAAGCATAAGCGATTGGAAAAACAAGAGCAGATTGTGAGACAGGAGGAATAGTTGAAAAGAAAGATTTCCAAAGAGCATGAAGCTCTGATCGGTTCATGTTTAAAAGATCTGAAACTAACTT
>JAFGVS010000059.1 GCA_016937865.1 Alphaproteobacteria bacterium | reverse complement strand
TCTATCGATAAATCTAAGGCAATTTCTGAGGTGGCTGTTCAAATGGGGAAAGTGGCTCGGGTTCATTTGAAAGTTGATACGGGGATGGAGCGTATTGGCGTGCATTGGTATAATGCCGATAGCTTTATTTCGGAAACTTTTTTGTTGCCAGGCGTGCAGGTTGAAGGTTTGTTTTCGCATCTTGCACAAGCTGACGATCCTGATTCTTCCCGGAAACAAATTATGCGCTTTGATTCAATTGTGCAAAAACTAAAGCAGGAAAAACGCTGTCCGCCCTTGGTCCATTTATTGAACTCGTCGGGGATTGTGAATTATCCAGATTTTCAATACGACATGATTCGTGCTGGCATTGTGTTATATGGATATACGCCGGAAATTCAAGAAAAACTTAAGCCTGTTATGTCTTTAATGACAAAGGTTTCTTACTTTAAGGTTGTTTTAAAAGATGTTGGCATTGGTTATAATCATACCCATAAAACAATAGAGCAGACGCGCGTGGTGACTTTACCTGTTGGTTATGGCGATGGTTACTTGCGTCTTTTTTCAAATAAAGGAGAGGTGCTTATTCGAGGAAAAGCGTATCCTGTTGTTGGAAATGTTTGTATGGATCAAACAATGGTGGATATTGGTCCGAATGGTGAAGCCTATTGTGATGATGATGTCGAAATGTTTGGTTCGCATATTAAGTTGGAAGAGATTTGTCAGAAAGTAGGCACTATCCCATATGAGATTCTGTGTTGTATATCAAACCGCGTCCCTCGGATATATTTATAGTCGTTTTTCTTTAAAAAGAATAGTTTGAAAAATCGGAATGAGAGGATTTGAACCTCCGACCCCTTGCACCCCATGCAAGTACGCTACCAGACTGCGCTACATTCCGACATAGACAAACCTTTTAGATAATCAAGTTTTTATCATTTCTTTAATTAGAGACACCAGGGCGGGGGTGCCATTATGTGGTTTGAGATTTTGATGCATCTTACGCAATTTGGATGGATTTTCAAGCAAGTCTAAAAGTAATTTTTGAAAGCTTAAGAATTCAACGTTCTTTTCAAGAACAACTTTTGCGCCCCCTATTTTTTCCATTTCGCGTGCGTTTGTTTCTTGGTGGTTTTCTGCTGATATGCTCAGTGGAATTAGAATCATTGGGCGACGTAGTGCTTGAACCTCTAGTACCATTGATCCAGAACTGCCAATAAATAAATGACAGTTTTGAATTTGTTGTGGCATGTCGATAATAAATGGTGTGATTGTTGCCTCTATTTTCGATTGTGCATACAGTTTCATAATTCGGTCCTGTTCTTTGGTGTCGACAACCTGTTGAATGACTTTGAGTTTTTGTCTTACCTTGTCGGGAAGTGCACAAAGTACCTCAGAAATGGTGTTTAAAAATCGTGCTCCTTGACTGCCACCTGTAATAATTAAATTTAGCGATTTTGCGGTTGATTTATAACTGTTATCTAGTTTTAAAATTTCTTCGCGTAAGGGAAGGCCTGTGAAAACAACTTTTTTATGGGTCGGGAGTCGGCGTGTGTTTTTAAAACTGGTTGCGATAACATTCGCAAAAGGAGACAGTATGCGGTTTGTTTTTCCAAAAACGGTATTTTGTTCATGTAGAATAACGGGTTTGAAAAATAATCCTCCGGTGACACAGGCTGGGAAAGAAGCATATCCTGCAAAACCTATGACAGCAGATGGGCGATACTTTAAAAATAAATACATTGTTTTAAAAATACCTATCGCTGTCCAGGCCAACGCTTTGATTTTTGAGAGCCTGCTTTTCCCCCCAAGAGAGGCACAAGGGATTGAAATAACATGGGCCTCTCGCGGAATAAATTTTTTATAACGCATTCCCCTTTTGTCCGTTAAAAACAATACATTATATTCGTTTATTATACTAGATGCTAAGGTTCCAGCGGGGATAACGTGTCCACCAGATCCGCCTGCGGTGATTACAATTGTTTTTGTCATTTTAGAGTTGTCCTTCTTTGCCTCTTAGGAGGGTACGTTAGCTTTTTTTTCTGTCTTGATCAAGACTTTTTTATAAATATTACTTGCTTTTTAGGGTCTTTTTTCGGTAAACTTTTCAGGCCTTTAAAATAATTTACGGAGACTACTTTTATGATACGCATTCAAAACCTTTTTCTTTCCTTTGGTGAACAGTTGATTTTTGATCACTGTGATCTGGATATCAAAGATCGTGAGCGCATTGGTATTGTTGGGATGAATGGAACAGGAAAGTCTACGCTTTTAAAGATTTTGACGGGAGAAATTGAGCCGACGGAAGGTAATATTGAATTTCCGCCAGATTATCGTTTAGGGTATTTAGAACAGCATTTGAATTTTACGGAAGAAACAATTTTAGCAGAAGGATGTTTAGGACTTCGCGAGGAAAATCAATGGGATACATGGAAAGTTGAAAAGATTCTTTCCGGTCTTGGGTTTTCTGTGGAAGATTTTGATAAAGCGCCGAGTGAATTTTCAGGTGGGTTTCAAATCCGCTTAAATCTGGCGAAAGTGCTTGTTTCTGAGCCAAACCTTTTATTATTGGATGAACCGACCAACTATTTGGATATTAGTTCTATTCGCTGGTTAAAGACATTCTTAAAAGGTTGGGATGGTGAACTTCTATTAGTAACGCATGATCGTGACTTTATGAATAGTGTGACAACCCATACGATGGCCATTCATCGTCAAAAAGTTAAAAAGATTAAAGGGGATACGGTTAAGCTTTATGATCAAATTGCTGAAGAAGAAGCGTTGTATATGGCGACTGTTGAAAATGCCGCGAAAAAACGCCAAAAGACAGAAGAGTATATTAATCGGTTCCGGGCGAAGGCGTCTTTGGCGTCTTTGGTGCAATCTAAGATTAAAAAACTGGCAAAAGAAGATGTTGGTAAAGAGCTGGATATGATTAAAACCCTTGGTTTTCAGTTTCATAGCGCTGAATTTCGGGCACGGCATGTTATGAAGGCGGATAATATATCTTTTGGTTATACGCCAGAAAAACAGTTGATTAAAAATTTCTCTTTGACGCTTTCAAAAGAAGATCGTGTTTGTATCATTGGAAAGAACGGGAAGGGGAAGTCTACCCTTTTAAGTTTGTTGGCCGATGAACTAACACCAAACGAAGGTGAAATTTGGAATCATATGCATTGTAAGAAAGGTTATTTTGGTCAAACGAATATTGAACGTTTGGATCCTCATTTGACGGTTGCCGATGCGATGCAGGAAGCGAGTCCAGAGACGCCTTATGGGATGATCCGCAAGATGTGTGGGGCGATGATGTTTTCAGGTGATCTGGCGCTTAAGAAGATTGAAGTATTGTCTGGGGGCGAAAAAAGCCGGGTATCTTTAGGGAAAATCTTATTAAACCCGGTAAATTGTTTGTTATTGGACGAACCGACGAACCATTTGGATATGGAATCCTGTGATGCGCTGATTGCCGCGATTGATTCTTTTGATGGGGCGGTTGCGATTGTCACCCATAATGAAATGTTCCTCCATCACTTGGCGACGAAACTGGTTGTATTTGATCGGGATGAAGTGACTGTGTTCGATGGTTCTTATGCTGAATTTTTGAAGAAAGTTGGTTGGGATAATAAGTAGTTTAAACAAAAATCGCACAAGACATAAACCTAAAAGGATATGCTTTGTGCGATTTGAGCTATAGGTCTTTCCACTTTTCTTGATTAACGTTTTTTTCACCGTTTAGGTTTTTTATTAGAGCCGTGCTGAGACTTTCTTCTATTTTCTCAGCAAGTTCTTGAAAAAAAAGAATTCTTCCTTCCAAGCTGCTCTATTTTAAAACCGAACTTCTGGCAAAAATGCTCTCCCATTTCCTCCCCTTTTAAGGTTTCTTTAGTTTTGGGTAGTCTTCCACTTTTTTTCCTATATAAGTAGAGAGCACCTACCTTATAAGTTAAATATTGTGTGTTGTAGATTTCAGAAAATGCTTGATCAAAGGCGACTTCTAAATTCATATTTTTAGAAAAGCTGTATATTTCAAGTGTTTTAACCAATATTTCTTCTATAATGTTTCTTATTACCATTTTTTCGAATGGTAAGGCATCTGGATCCCCGGCAGTCATGTTTAAAATTGCATGTACTTTTTCGTGCAAAATTGTTTTTTCATCTTTTTCAAAGATGAAGATTCTTTTTTCTTTGGCACTAAAACCACCACCTGTTTTTATTGTATAATTATCAAGATGGTCGGTCTCTTTTTCTTCGAAAACAATCTCTGTACCTGTTTTTTGAAAACATTTTTCTACATATTCAATTATGTTTTCAATCTTTTCTTTTTCTGCGGCTCTCTTTTTTTTAAGAGGTGTCTCGCATGAAAACAAAAAGAAAGAAATAATAAGCGGTAATAATAAATTTAATTTTTTCATTTTTTTAATATTATATTGGCTAACGGGGGCCACCCTCTGATCTTTAATGATTAAGGGTCTAGACAACTTTAGATACAAATGGGAGTATCTAAGCCATGGAAAAAGCTACCAAAAATAAGTATTTAAATCACGCCCATATT
>JAFGVS010000058.1 GCA_016937865.1 Alphaproteobacteria bacterium | reverse complement strand
ATAATCAACACGTGCAAAAGCTTGAAATGATATTAATAATGAACCGTAGCTTATTATCTTAACATATTGTTTCATAGTTGTTTCTCTCTTTCTATGTAATAAGTTGTTTTTAACTCTTTTTATGCTAGCATTAGAAAAGGATTAAGTCAAGTAGTGGGGCGCATATGAAAACATTTAAAGCGGAAATGCTTATTCGAGATAAGCGATTAAAATGGATGCATGATCGTGATTTTCACGTTAATTATCGTCAATTATCTGAAGGTGAATTTGAAACGCATTTGCGGAAAAAATTGGTGGAAGAATCAAATGAAGTTTTGTTGGAAAAAACGCAAGAAGGGCTAATTGAAGAAATTGCCGATGTGATGGAAGTAATTGAATATTTGATGAAGTTAAGAAATATTTCTAAACAAGATATTCAAAAGGCGAAAGACAAAAAACAGGAAAAGTTAGGACGGTTTGATGATCGGATTTATACCCGTTCTATTTCAATTGCAGAAGACAATCCAAACATTGCTTATTATTTACATAATGCCCACAAATATCCTGAAATAAAGACTTGATTTTAAAAAAACGAAATGATATGTTTTCTCCGTTCTTAAAACCTATGGAGGGTTGGCAGAGCGGTTGAATGCACCGGTCTTGAAAACCGGCAAGGGTGCAAGCCCTTCGAGAGTTCGAATCTCTCACCCTCCGCCATTTAATAACAGCGACCCATCTGGGTCTTTTTTTATACCTTGTATCTTTTTTAGAATCTGTTAGGCTTGATCAAACCTAGGAGTTCTCTTATGCCCAAATATATTTTTATCACCGGTGGTGTCTTATCCTCACTTGGAAAAGGCGTTGCTTCTGCTGTTATTGCTGCTAATTTACAAGCCCATGGTTATAAAGTACGTTGTCGAAAAATGGATGGTTATTTAAACGTCGATCCAGGTACAATGAGCCCTTATAAGCACGGGGAAGTTTTTGTCACAGATGATGGGGCGGAAACAGATTTAGATTTAGGGCATTATGAACGTTTCACAGGTGTGTCAGCGCAGAGAACTGATTCTACCTCTGCAGGTCGTATTTATAATAATATTATTCAAAAAGAGCGCCGTGGTGATTATTTAGGGAGTGATATTCAGGTTATTCCACATGTCACAGACGAGATTAAAGATTTTATTACATCAAACTACACAGATGAAGATTTTGCCTTAATTGAAGTTGGGGGGACGATAGGCGATATCGAGCAGCGTCCGTTTGTAGAGTCTATTCGCCAAGTGGCTTTAGATGTTGGACGTAAAAATGCGATGTTTATTCATTTGTCTTATATTCCATATTTAAAAACAACGGGTAAAATGAAAACAAAGCCAACGCAGGCCTCTGTGCGAGAGCTTTTGGGGCAGGGTATCCAACCGGATATGCTTCTTTGTCGTTGTGATCAACATATGGATGATTCTATGCGCAAAAAAATTGCGATGTTTTGTAATGTTTCAGAGCGGTCTGTGATTAGCGCGATTACTTTGCCATCAATTTATGACTTGCCTCTTCTTTACCGAAAGCAAGGTGTGGATCGTGAGATTTTAAATTATTTTAATGCACCGTATAAGGAATCTCCAGATTTTACAAAGTGGGAGGAAATTTCAGAAAACCTTACTTCATTTAAAAATGAAATTACGGTTGGGATTGCTGGAAAATATCAATTGAAGGATGCGTATAAATCGCTATACCAATCTTTGTTACATGCTGGATTGAAAAACCATACGAAAGTAAATATTCGTCTTATTGATACAGAGCAATTAGAAAAGGGAAAGTTAGGAAAGGATATTTTTGACGGGCTTTCTGGGATTGTTGTTCCCGGTGGATTTGGTTTCCGTGGTGCAGAAGGCAAAATTCGTACAGCGACCTATGCACGTGAAAATAATATTCCGTATTTGGGGATTTGTTTTGGCATGCAAATGGCTGTTATTGAGGCCTGTCGAAATCTTTTAGGCATTAAAGATGCTTCTTCGAGTGAATTTGAAAAAGGAGGCACTTCCGTTATTGGCTTAATGACTGAATGGGAAAAAGAAGGTGAGGTTGAAAAGCGTTCTGTTGATGGAAACATGGGCGGGACCTTGCGGTTAGGGAATTATCCGTGTTATTTAACCGAAAATACCTTTACGCGTAAAATTTATAATGTGGAGAATATTGAAGAACGTCATCGTCATCGTTATGAAATGAATATTGCATATGAGGCTGCTTTAAAGGAAAAAGGAATTTTGATTTCTGGGAAATCTCCAGATGGGACGCTGCCTGAAATTATTGAAAATATAAATCATCCATGGTTTGTTGGGGTACAGTTTCATCCAGAGTTAAAGTCTAAACCGTTTGCCCCACATCCTTTGTTTGTGAGTTTTGTGAAAGCTGCGACTATGTTATAAAAAAAACAGGGTATATGCCCTGTTTTTTTATAAAAATTATGGAATTATTTTTTACTTATTGCATCCGCAAGTTGTGTTTTTGCTTCCATCTTTTTGTCTTCTGTGCAGGCAAAATCAACCGCTTTTTCATAAGCTTTTGTTGCTTGGTTGTACTTTTTATCATTCATAAATTGGGCCCCTTTTTCCATAAAATGATCATATTGTTTGCAGGTTTCATTATCTGAAGGAATGTTTTCTATTTTTAATGCTTTGGCTTTTTCGATTTGGGTCTTGGCATTGGTTTCTTGTTCATCTGTGCATGCTTTTGCGAGGGCTTGTTTATAAGCTTTTTGAGCTAACTTATATTCTTTTTTTTCAAACAGCCTGTCCCCGGATTCAATCGCAGCGTGATATTCAAAGCATTCTTTTCTTTTTATGAATTTTGCTGTTGGGCGGTTCTTTTTTGATATTTGTTTTGTGTTCGATGTGTTTTCCTGGTTCTGTGAAATTGTATTTGTATTGTTGTTTGTGCTTGTGTTTGAAACTATAATATTTGGCTTACCGTGATATTATTATTTGCACTGGCTTGTGCTGCTGCTGCGCTTTGAGAGGCTGCCTGGGCAGCAGAAGCTGCTGCGGCTACAGATTGTGTGGTTGCTTTGGACGCGGCAATATCGGCTTTTATACGTTCTTCTTTTAGCTGATTTTGACGTTCAATGGCATAACGTAAACGCCGTTGTTCTCTTATCTTTGCGTCTTCTCTCCATGCTTCGATACGTTCTTGTTTAGATAACCCGTTCCATTCGGCTGTGCTCATGCCTAATGGATGGTACGTACAAGCAGAAATTAATCCTGTCATAAAAAGCAATAATAAATTTTTCATGATGTTTTTCCTTTTTTCTTGGCAATGTCTTTTAAGTAATTTAAAACTTCTTTTGGAACTAAGGGAAGGGTTATTATGTTATCTAAAGAATGAATCTCAACGCGATATTCTCCTTTTTTTGGATTAGAAAATTCTTTTGCATTCCCGGATCCAATGAAACCTGATTTATATGTACATAAATAATAAGAATCTTTTTTATACTTTCCTGGTTTT
>JAFGVS010000057.1 GCA_016937865.1 Alphaproteobacteria bacterium | reverse complement strand
AAGGGTCATTCGAGACTCAGGCACACTTTCTGAAACCAGTGCTTCATTCACCCAAACAATTTTCGCTTTATGGGTAAGCATGGTATTGAAAAAATCAATATCCTCACCGCCAATAAAATTAAAACGCGCATCAAAGGAAAGGTTGTATTTACGTACAAAAGCGAGATCCAACAAAAAATTACCTGTCGCGCATCGATTTAAAATTTTACCCGTCGGGCGCGTCGACCCCATCGCAAAAAAATTTCCTTTGATAATCCATTTAGGGGGTGTCACATCAAACACAGAAAGTGTTGGCCCCGTTGCAACAGTTGCTTTATATTTTTGAAGACCTTCCCATAAAGAGCGAAGCCAGCCTTTGGAAACAAACTCATCATCGTCTAACCCGGCCAAATAATCCGCCTTTAACGCGATTGCTTCCTTTAAGATACGGTTACGCACATAGGCCAAACCCCGATTCTTTTCCAACACATAGTATGTTTTAATTTTTGATTTTTTTTCAAAAGTAGAAAGAATAGAAGAAACAGATTTTTTTTGATCATTTTCAACAATCAACACTTCAACACGAGCCCCCGCTATGGGATCCAGCGTACATAAGCTATCTAATAAACGGGCTAAACCGTCTGGCCGACGATAAGTGGGTATCGCAATTAAAATCTTTTTCAAAATAATCTCCTAAAAACCGTATCCATTGAATAAAGTAACACCTCTAAAAAGAAAAGCAACGAAATTAAAACGAACAAAGGTTCGTGATTATATAGGGAAGAAATTGCCGTTTTAGGACGAAGATGTACATGAGTTACATCGAAACGGCTGTAGTTGATTATGACAAATATTATTTATGAAGTCATAATCGTACGCTGTTACACGAAGAAATATTTGTTTCGAGTGAATTTTGTCCGCTAAACGGCAATTTATACCTGTAGAATTAATTTCCAACAGACCTGGAAAGAACTATTTATATTCCCATAAACCGTGGAGGTTACAATACTCCAGCGCAAAAACATCTTTCGCCTCAGGAATGGCAAAAAACGCCTTTGGCTCATCTCCTGGGTTTAAATGTTTGCGATGAACAATACCGTCCGCAGCCAAATCAATCCACATAATATAATGGGTATCCATCATCGGGTGCAGCGTACTGCCAATCGTAACCAAGTAACCATTATCTTGGCGTTCAATGACAGGGACATGTTTTTCCAGTGTCATATCAGCAGATTGAGGTTTTTGTTCTAACATTGGTTTGCCGCAACAAATCAAAGGAACACCGGTATTGTGCTCTAACTCGGCCACATTACCACAAATCGGACATTTATAAATATTTTTCATAACAACTCCTTTAAATATCATAGAATATAGCCAAACAACGTAATTCAAACGAACTGACATCTAAAATTTATGACAAGCCAGTTCGTGATTATATCCATAAAATGAATTACCCGCAGCTACAGTTAATTATAAATCAGCTTCATGTTTTGCAAGATATGAAGCAACACCATCGGAATCTGCCTTCATACCTTCTTCGCCTTTTTGCCATCCCGCAGGACAAACTTCACCATGTTTTTCATGGAATATCAGTGTGTCTACCATACGGATGGCTTCATCAATATTACGCCCCAACGGAAGATCATTCACCAATTGATGACGAACAACACCCGCTTGATCAATCAGAAAAGTACCACGGAAAGCAACGGATTCATCAACTAATACATCATAGTCTCGGGAGATTTGTTTTGTTAAATCCGCAACCATTGGGAATTGAACATTACCAATACCACCTTCATTTACCGGCGTATTTTTCCAAGCCAAATGTGTAAAGTGAGAATCCACAGAAACCGCAATTACTTTCGCTCCACGTTCTTTAAACGCCTCTAAACGTTTATTAAAAGCAATAATTTCAGAAGGGCAAACAAACGTAAAATCAAGTGGATAAAAGAACAAAACGCCTATTTGACCATTTAAGTATTCTTTTAAATTAAATTTTTCATTAATTGTATTATCCGGCATTACAGCAGCAGCTGTAAAGTCCGGCGCATTTTTACCAACAAGTACACCCATAGAGTATCTCCTTTTTTATGATTAGTTATAAAATGCCATAAACACGATGAGTTTTAATAAAGACGCGCAGTCTGTATTAAAAATCATCGCCCTATGACTCTTAAAGCATAAGTGAGAAAAAAAATAAGCGCAAGACTTGTTTTTTTAAAATAAATTCCTAAATAGAAAGTATCCATGGGGCTCTTGTGCCCTTTTTTTATCCCACATTTCATTTAAAGGAAAAACCTATGACAACAAAATCAGTCCAATGGCGTCGTGGCACGACGTCAGGCCATACCAGTTTTACCGGCCTCCAAGGCGAAGTCACCGTCGATGTAACGAAAAACACACTTATCGTCCACGATCAATCAACCGTCGGAGGCTTTCCCCTTGCCCGCGAAGATTTATCAAACGTCGACCTATCGGGGCTGGCACAAAACGACCTCAGTAATGTTGACCCAGCGCACTACAGCCCAATTGATGCAACCGACTCCGCCAAAGGAATCGTCGAACTCGCAACCGATGCGGAAACCATCACAGGCACAGATTCGACGCGCGCAACAACTCCGGCGAGTGTAAAAGCGGCCATCATGGCCAACGTATCAACCGCCGCCCTGCCCCGTGGATTTATCTCTGGACTAATCCCAAGCCTGGCAACCGATATAGAACATGATCTCACCATTTCAATCGGGGAAGCACGCAGTCCCGATCACACAACGGATATCAAACTCAACACAACCATAACAAAACAAATCGACGCGACATGGGTGGCCGGAGATAACGTCGGAGGTCTTCCTGCCCCATTAACCGTTACCGCTGATACAACATATCACTTATTTGTGATCTATAACCCAACCACACAAACAACCGATGCTGGGTTTGATACCGATTTAAACGCAACGAATCTTTTGACGATAGCCACAGGCTACACCAAATATCGCCGCGTCGGATCCTTTTTAACGGATGCCAATGCAAACCTACGACCTTTTAAAGCCATAGAGAAAGCTGGCGGGGAAACTTTAGTTAAATACACCACACCAATTTCAAATCTGAGCGTGAATGCATCAACTCAACCAACAACCTATACAATATTAAATTTATCCATCCCAAATGACGTAGAGATTTCCCCAACATTGAGTATTAAACTAGAAAGTAATTCAGGATTTAATTACGAGCATGTTTTATTAAAAGATTCGTATACACAAGATATTAAAGCAAGCTATGCTTCAGGATGGGGTGTTAACAGCCTGGTTTAGCCAAAAGATTTAATAACAAATACAGGCTCAATACAAGGGAAGTACAGCGCCGGCGGTGCCGCGATTACAAACTTAAACATTGAATTATTAAGCTACATAGACTTTCGCCGTTAAACAAAGCCCCGAAAGGGGACTTTTTATTATTTCTTCAACAAATAGATTCCCAAAAAACGGATTACTTTTTTATTTTTTTTCAATTTTATTTGAAACAACCAACGTCGTAATAATTTTAAATTACTATATACAATGGATTTGTTCTGAAGAGGATTATCTACAACAGCACCTTCTTTATCAATCATGGCAATATTTAATTCTCTGAGGGTCATTCCCTCTTTAATTTTTTTATATATAAATACCCCTGTTAATCTTTCTGCGATATAAGACAGTGCACGATAAGACATCATGTTTGTTTTTT
>JAFGVS010000056.1 GCA_016937865.1 Alphaproteobacteria bacterium | reverse complement strand
TTTGCATTGAAATCATACGCGTCATGTGTTCAGCAGCTAGGCTTTCAGCCATGGCTTTGTACATTTGAATAAAGAGTTTTTGACGCACCAAGGATTCAAACATATCTTCCCCAGCAACCGGTGTTTGCGGCAATTGATTGGTTGGCCACTCTTCATTGCGCACGTCGTTTAAAACAATTTCATCCATAGGTAATAAGCGGTTGTAATTGGGTTTAAACTGTGTTGCATTATGCAAAGAGTTGTGGAAAAGCAATACTTTTTCAAAAACGTAATCTTCCAACAGCGTATCAATTTTTAATGTGATGATTTGCGCCAGACCGGCAATCGCATCTACAGATCCTGGCGTTGAATACAAATTTTCTATTTTGCCCTTTAAAGCTGTAAATTTAGCGCCCATAGAACGTCCGATAACAATATATTTTATGTTATCGGGATTTTGGATGGTTGGGCTGTTTTTGATTTGATTTTGCGCAAATTGTGCCAAAGATGTATTAAAACGTCCCACCAACCCTTGATCTGTCCCAAATAAGATGGCGACTCCACCTACATATTTTTTGGCACGGTTTTTTGGCAATGTATATTTCGACAAGGCTACCTTTAACCCATATTTGATATTTTTATCATAAATTTTGAGTGCTTTAGAGGCTTTTTCATACTGCGCAATACTGACGGCAGACAATGTCTTCATACTGCCGACAATTCCTTGCAGATTTTTTGTCGTTTTAATTTTGCCTTTTAAGGATTCGAGTGTTTCCATATCTATTGATCCGCTTTTGCTTCAAAACCTTTAGCTGTAATTACTTCTGCAACTGCTTTGGCGAGTTCATCTTTGTCTTCGCCAGATAACTTTTTACGATCCGTGATTTTTTTCATCAATGCTTTGGCTTTTTTCGGTACTTCTTTGATAAGGTCTTTTTCCATCGCGCCGACTTGATCCCGTGGCACACCGTCCAATAGTCCCGTTGTTGCCGCAAAAACAATGATAACTTGGTGTTCAACAGCAAGTGGTTCATATTGTCCTTGTTTTAGGATTTCACGCACACGTTCTCCGCGTGTTAATGATTTTTGTGTATCGGCGTCTAATTGTGTTCCAAATTTCGCGAAAGCTTCTAATTCTTCAAATTGTGCGTAGAACATCTTTAAAGGGCCAGAGACCGCTTTATATGCCGGGATTTGTGCTTTGCTTCCCACACGAGACACAGAAATACCCACATCAATCGCTGGCATCATTCCTTTTTGGAATAAACCACTGGATAAAAAGATTTGTCCGTCTGTGATTGAAATCAAGTTTGTTGGAATATAAGCAGATACATTTTCCGCCAATGTTTCACAGATTGGCAGAGCCGTTAGAGACCCTCCCCCGTGTTCTGGTAGCAAGCGTGTTGATCTTTCGAGCAAACGTGCGTGAATGTAGAAAATATCCCCTGGGAAAGCTTCGCGTCCTGGTGGACGACGTAAGTATAGTGACATTTGACGATAGGCTTCTGCGTGTACAGTCAAATTATCATACACAATAAGCACGTCTTTGCCTTCTTTTTCCATGAAGTATTCCCCCATAGATGTTGCAGAATATGGTGCCAAAAATTGCATTCCTGGTGAGTCTTCCCCACCGGCCACAACCGTAATCACTTGATCAATTACGCCCGCTTCTTTGAATTTTTCAATCACTTGAGCTGTTGCAGATCCACGTTGTCCGATAGAGCAATAAATACAGATAACGCCATTGCCTTTTTGATTGATAATTGTGTCTACCGCCACAGCTGTTTTACCTGTTTGACGGTCTCCGAGAATAAGTTCACGTTGTCCACGTCCGATTTGAATAATAGAATCAATCGCTTTTAGACCGGTTTGAAGTGGTTCAGAAACGGCCTTACGGTGCATAATTGGTGCGGCTTCACGTTCCACACGATAATGATCGGTGGCAACAATTTGACCTTTTCCATCTAATGGGCGGCCAAGTGCATCAACGACACGTCCCAACAATCCGTTTCCAACTGGCACACGTACAATTTCATTGGTGCGGATAATCTTATCCCCAGCTTGAATCTTTTCAGAATCTTCGAGCGCCACAATCCCAACTTCATCCGCTAATAAGTTATACGCAATCCCTTTAAGTTGATCTTTTCCAATCAACACGGTTTCTTCGGCCTTTAGATTTTTAAGGCCAACAGCATCAATGATACTTCCTGTCACCGCTGTTACAACGCCGACTTCTTCTGCATCTAATGGCATTGTTGTTTGCTTTGCAACATCCGCCGCGGCTTTCATTGTTTCGTTTAAAGCTTCTTTCAACATGGTGTTTTTCCTTTTTTATTATTATCCTGCGATGGCATTTAATGCGTTGGTTAAGGCGCGACCAAAATTTTCAATGTATTTATCAAAACCCCAGCGCACCATTGTTGTGTCCGCAAGAATTTCAATACCACAAATTAATTCTTTGTTTTCTTTGTAAACCATTTTGGGAGAGACACCGCTGACTTCTTTTAAAGCCGATTCAATTTTTGCTTTTTCGGCATCTGAAGGTGTGTGCGCAGATGTTAAAACAACCGCATGTTCTTTTTTGATGGCTTGAATCAAACTGTCAAATGTATCTGATTTAATCCCTTTAATTTTTTCAGCGAAAATCGTGAACATATCTTTTTCGAGGTCTTTTGTTGCTAGTTCACTCATCGCATCTTTTGCTGTTTGCACCAATGTTTCCCCAGCAAGTTGACGAACGGCACCATAAAGGGCTTTCTTTTCAACTTCCAACTGGTGTTCAAAACGAAGCTGTTTATCGCGCATATCTTCTTGCGTGATTTTCATCATTTTGCTTTTTTCAGAATCTGCTTCTTTTTGTGCTTGTAATAGCACTTGTTTGCTCTCGCTTTTAACGCGATTGCGTTCTTCTGTTAATTCTTCACGCACTTTTTCTGCTGCTTTTTCACGTTTTTCAGCTTCATGCAGTTTTGCAAATACGGCTTTTTGTCTATTATCCATAGCATTTAAAACAGGCTTGTATAGAAAGCGTTTTAAAATCCAAACTAAGACTAAAAAGTTGACGGCTTGAATAATCACCGTGAGCCAATCAATACTCATTTTAATACCTCGAAAATCTTTTTATGAGCGGGCATAATCACCCGCTCTATTATTTTTTATTGTGCAGCTAGTTCAACAACTTTGTTAAAAATTGGATTTGAGAATAACAAAATCATCGCAACAAGCAATGCATAAATCGCAGTTGATTCAATCATCGCCATAGATACAAACATTGTGCTTCGCACATCATTTGCCATATCTGGTTGTGACACCATGGAAGCCAAGGCTTGTTGTGCGGCCTTTCCTTCACCAAGTGCGGCTAAACCACCCATACCAACGGCAATTCCTGCACTTAAAACTGATCCTAAACCAACCAACGCAACAGCATCAATACCCATTTCATACTCCTTTTATAAACATTAACGCGTAATGTTTTGTTTTTACTTTGGAATTCAGTTTTCTAAATTCCTTTTATCTTTCCTTTTTATCGGAAAGGTTTCGCCTAAGAAGTCTCTTTTAAAGACTCCCATTCTTTCTTTTCTTTTAGACTTGGATCACCCAGCCCCGCAACAATGTACACAAGCCCCAATGTTGCAAAAATGTATGCTTGGATAACCCCGGTTAGTAACCCGAACAACTGCATGACGACAGGCATAAAGATTGGTGCCAAAATTAGTAGAATAGCCACAATTACAGTTCCGCTCATGACATTTCCATATAAACGAATAGCTAAAGATGCGCCACCTGAAACTTCTCCAATAATATTAAAGGGGAGCATGATTAATTGTGGCTCGATATAGCGTTTTAAATATCCGATTACGCCATTGCGTGCAATTCCGAACGCAGGCACTGCTAACATAACAACAAGCGTCAACGCAATTGTTGTCGAGAATGATCCAGTCGGTGGGATATATACCGCCCATTCCCCTGTGATTGGTGAATAAAATGGCAATGGAATGATCCCAGACAAGTTTGAGACTAAAACAAAAATAAATAAACTGGCGATGATTGGAAAGATGAATTTAGACTTGCGTTGCAATACATTTTCCACCTCGCCTTTTAACCATGATACAATCGTTTCAAGGAAGTTTTGCCAACGGTTTATTTTTAATCCATCTTTTAGATTTTTTGTTGCAAGTCTGGCACCAATGAAAATTAAAAGCATAACAAGCCATGTGCCGACAATCGTCATGTTCAAATTAAATGTCCACTCTCTTCCGAAAAGGGAAAAATGTTTAATCCAAAAAATGATTTGATCCGGGCTTAAATTCATTCTATTTTACCTTCTTTTCTTGCCACAGCCAGATGGTTCTGACTAATAAAAATCCTGCGAGAGCACAAAAAATACTATACCAAATCCCTGTTTGAATGAGTTGGTAAAAGACCATACCTGCGATTCCAAAACGGATTAAGGTTGTTATAGCCAGGAAACGCATTGGTCTTTGAAATCGATTTAGATATCTAATCGTCCAAAAAAGGCCTTCCATATATCCCATACCAAGTGCAATACCAATTAGAAAAAAACCAATCATATTTTCCATGTTTATTTTGCGTCGCCCTTTGTTTCTTTTTCTTTAAAATGTTGATGACAGTTTATTGAAATGTCACGTCCAATATCAATAAATTCTTTTATTTCTGCCGTTGGCTTCATAAACACATCCATGTTGTCTTCTTCGGCTATTTTATCGCCAAAGTTCAAGTATTTATCGACCGTAGTTTCGTATTTGTCTGTAATTTTTTTCATACACGCACAGGCGGCTTTGGGAGTCATTAGTCCTTCCATACGACTTTCACAGGAGGCTTTGTCTTCCCCGCATGCTGTCAAAGAGAAAAGAGCCAATAATGCAAATCCTAATTTCTTCATATTTTACTTGTCCTTTTCGATTTGATCGTCTTCTTTTTTAACCCATTTCCACGCATTAAATCCACCGGTGATCAATCCGAGTAAAATTCCAGCCATTGTCCATGAAAAAGCGACTGGATGTGTTTTATCTAAATATGTTCCGAGCCAAATAAAAAAGGCGAGCGGGACAACAACACTAAATCCAATTAATCCGAAGAAACCAGACATGCGCCAAATATTATTATGTTCTTTTTTTGCGTTTAGCTTGCGTTGTACTTTTTTTGCAATAATCTTTGTTAACTTGTTTTTTGGTTCAACTTTATGGCGTGCCATCATTTTCCCCCTTATATGATTGAGATGTTTTTTCTTTTTATCCTTTCAATTGCAAAATCAATTTCGCAACTGTTCCTTCTAAGCGCGCCAAACTGGTGCGTGCTTTTTTTTCTTCTTCTTGGATATCAAAAAATTCTTCTTTCACAACATCTGCAAGTGTTTTCATATCTTTGCCTTCGATCACACGAAAACATGAAATCCGCACACGGTTCCCCACTTTGGTCAAAACCCCTTGATCGTGGGCAAACAAACGTGTCTTATCTCCATTTGTAATTGCGAGGATAGACGGTGGCAAAGAAACCGCATAGTCTATATGTTTTGGCAATATTGCGAAAAAACCATGTTCGCCTTCGGCAGATACTTTTGTTGCTTCGCCTTGGAAGACAATATCTTGCGGTTCAACTAAGTCTACACGCATTTTAGTCATTTTTAGGCCCCTGTTTTCACTTCATCGATTGATCCAATCATGTAGAAGTTCTTCTCAGGAACGCCGTCGAATTCACCAGATAGAATACGTTCACATCCAGATAGCGTATCTTCTATACTGACATATTTCCCTTCCATTCCCGTAAAGTGGGTAGTTGTGTAGAACGGCTGTGTTAAGAATCTTTCTAACTGACGTGCCTTTTTAACTGTTTTTTGGTCGGAATCTGACAATTCATCAAACCCAAGCATCGCAATAATATCTTTTAGTTCTTCATATTCTGCCAATGTTTTACGAACGGCTCTGGCTACGTTATAATGGCGATCACCCACAATTTGAGCACTTAACATTTTTGAACTTGAGGCCAATGGATCAACCGCAGGCCATAGTGCTTGTGCCACTTTTTTACGTGATAATACAACAGTTGCAGAAAGATGGGCAAATGTTCCGGCGGCAGATGGGTCTGTAAAATCGTCCGCAGGTACGTATACCGCTTGGATAGATGTAATCGCGGCTGTTGGTGTTGATGTGATTCGTTCTTGAAGTGAAGCCAAGTCTTGATTCAATGAAGATTGGTATCCCACACGTGATGGAATACGCCCCATCAATCCAGCCACTTCAGATCCAGCTTGAACAAAACGGAAAATATTATCAATCATCAACAATACATCTTGTTTTTGTTCATCACGGAAATATTCCGCCATTGTTAGCGCTGCATGGGCCACACGAAAACGCACACCAGATGGTTCATTCATTTGTCCGAAAACCATGGTTGTTTTATCTAACACGCCAGCTTCTTTCATGTCGCTGTAAAGCTCTTCTCCTTCGCGAGAGCGTTCTCCAACTCCACAGAAAAGGCCAA
>JAFGVS010000006.1 GCA_016937865.1 Alphaproteobacteria bacterium | reverse complement strand
AGCAGACAGAAATTGATTTAATTTAGATTTTTTACCTATGCATACAAAAGAGGAAGAACGATGAACTTTATTTGTTTTGATGCTTGGAAAAACTTCATTCAAATTTTGTTGTTTTTTAATGATACGACAATAAGTTGAAACAATCGGCAAAAAGCGTAAGAAAGAAGAAGAAATCCTCTTAAAGGATTTTCGAAATCGTGTTGAAAATTTAGATTTTTTCATCTCTTACCCTTTTTTCTTAATTTTCTCAATGAGAGTCATTAGTTTCTTATAGACAATTTCTTCCGAATAATTGTTTTGATAGCGTTCATGCGCACGATCCGCCATCGCCTTGGCCTCTTTTGGATTTTTCAACATCCAATCTAAATTCTTGGCAAAAGACGCCGCAGACATTGTATCGGAAAGCAAGGCTGTTTTATTGGCCAAAATTTGTTGAAAACTGGTCACAGAGCTGGCCACAATTGGTTTTTTCGCAAACATCGCCTCTAAAACAACCAATCCAAAGGGCTCAAACAATGACGGAACACAAAAAATATCAATAGATTCATAAAACGTCTTTGAATCTTGAACAAACCCTAAAAAGGCAACATCCTTTTCCAAACCTTCGGTTTTCACCAAAGCTTCCAGATCAGGACGATCTTCACCTTGCCCCGCCAACACGGCTTTAAACAAAGATCCTTTACGCTTTAAAATCCCAAGCGCCTTAATCAAGGTTGATACATTTTTCGCCGGGGATAAACGTCCCATAGATCCAATGACGGGAAGTTTTCCCCAAGGTTTTTGACGTATTTTACCGGTCAAATTGCATGTATTTGGAATAACTGAAATCTTAGATTCGGGAACGCCTTGCGAAATCGCACGTTCAACCGAATCAGGGCGCAAAGAGACGACTCCTTCATAGGTCCGCATCGATTTAAATTTTTCTAAATGTGCAATCCCAATCATCGGTGCAATCCCAAATCCCACAAAACGCATTTGAGAGAAAAAATTATGCACAATAATAACATCCGGTTTCCAACGCCGTAAAAACAAACGCGCCCGCATAAGGCCCAAAACCCCTTTGTTTTTCATCTGCAAAAAAGTTAACTTCGGGTGTTTTTTATCGACATTATTTTGATCATAAATATTTTTATGCACAAACAAAACCTCGTGCCCCTGTTTCAAAAACAAGTCCGTATATTTATAAGCAACCTTTTCTGTTCCGAAAGGCACATCACAGTTACTCAGCATAATATTAACAATTCGCACGCGATTTTTCTCTTTTTATTTTCCCTTGCACTATAAACGAATTTTGGGAATAATACAAGAAAGAAAAAGGATAAAAGAAAATGAAACCAACAATTGGTTTGGGTATATTATCATGGAAAGCCCATGAAACACTGCGCAAAACGCTGACCTCATATAAAAAAGAAAAACTGACATCTTTGTTCGATGAAAACATCATTTACTTTTCAGATATCTCAAATGCAGACAAAAAAATTGCAAAAGAATTTGGGTTCAAAGCCGTTGGTGGTAAAAACAAAGGCATCGCTGTTGGCACCGAGAACCTCGCCAAAGCCTTTAAAACCGATTATATTTTGATTGTACAAAATGACAATAATTTGGTTGAAAAACTCGATTTTTCAAAAAAACACCTCCGCGAAGCCATCGAAATTTTAAACACAAAACAAGCCGATCTTGTGCGCATGCGCCACCGCTGGCGGGTCGGAGAAGGCTTTGCCGATGTGATAAAATATCTAAAATTTTACCCTGCTCATCAAAAAGATTCTGATTTTATCCCCGCCGAACATGGCGTAAATCCAAAAGCATATAAGGATACATTCCGAAAAAAAATAAGACGGCTAACACGTCCCTTTAAAACACACGAGGTCAAAGGTCGCTCACTTTTTATTGAAAAAAATCCGCACAAAATTTTCCCAGACGTCATTCAAAAAAAAGAAAATTTTTTCATCGTAGATTCAAGTGTGATTCATTTTTCCGACCAATGTTTTTTAACATCCAAAGATTTCTTTTTAAATGTCTTAATGAAATACGTAAATGAAAATCCAACCAGCAGCCGTCGAAACAAAAGAACAAACAATAACTTCACAGCCCCCGAAACATCTTTAAACGGATCCTGGTGGCGCAATCAACACTTTAAAATTGCCCAAGGCCGCGGGCTCTTTACACATAACCGATTCGATGGCTCTTTTCGCGCCAATCACCATACCGTAAAAAAGTAAAATAAAAAAGCCGCGATAGCGCGGCTTTTTCTTACTTCCACAAAGCTTTTTTCAAATCGTCTAATCCCGTTTTCGTAATAGCGGAAAAGGGCACAATTAAATTTTTGGTGACTTTTTTAAGGGCCTTTATTTTGACTTTTAAATCGTCTTCGGAGATTAATTCAATTTTACTAAACCCAATAATTTCTTTTTTATCGATAAGCCCCGCACCATAATCTTCTAATTCTTTTCGAATCGTTTGGTAATCTTTGACCATCGTTTCCGAGCTCGCATCAATCAAATGCAACAACACGCCACATCGTTCGGCATGTCCCAAAAATCGAGTCCCGAGACCAACACCTTGCGCAGCACCTTCAATCATCCCGGGTAAATCCGCCAAAATCTTTTCTTCTCCAAACGCATACAGAACCCCTAAATTCGGATGAATAGTTGTAAACGGATAGGCCCCAATTTTCGGATGAGACCGCGTCATCGCACCCAACAACGTGGATTTTCCAGCATTCGGCAAACCAATCAATCCAATATCGGCAATGAGTTTTAGACGTAAAATCAGCGTCCGTTCTTCCCCTGGCCAGCCCGGTGTTGCGCGACGAGGCGCTTGATTCACAGCACTTTTAAAATGGATATTTCCAAATCCACCGTCCCCACCTTTGGCCGCCATGAATTCTTCACCATCAACAGATAAATCGGCGAGCTCTGTCTCACCATCTTCCGCCAAAATAACGGTGCCCGTTGGCACTTTTAAAATAAGATCTTGTCCTTTGGCACCAGTACGTTGACGCCCTTCGCCATGATGCCCTGTCTCTGCTTTGAAATGCTGTTGAAATCGAAAATCGATCAAGGTGTTGAGATTTGGATACGCCTTAAAAATAACGCTCCCGCCACGACCACCATCGCCACCCGAAGGCCCACCAAAAGGCACCGACCATTCCCGATGAAACGCGATACACCCGGCACCACCATCCCCTGATTTCACATAAATCTTTGCTTTGTCTAAAAACTTCATTTCTTACTTTCTTTTTCTATACCATAAAATCCAAGCAACAGCTTAAACTTAAAATTCTTTTTCAACGTGAGGCGAACAGCGCCCAATTCAAAAATAATTTGTTTTTTATGAGCCCGAAACCAGATAAATGGGAGCGTTATACTAAAAACAATCCATCCCAAATATAAACGCATATAAATTTGTTTTAAATCCATAGACTTAAAACCAGACACCCGCGTTTCTTTTTTACCTTCGTTGATCTGCGTATTCACGAAAGTTGGGTTACCAAAACCAATTTCAGTGTAAAACTCTTTTTTCATAAGCAAGAGCTTACACATAAACACCTGAAATTGTAAATAGATTTGTTTTTTCTAAAATGAAAACCGAGATCAAGCAAAACAGTGAAATTAAAGTGAGCATAACGAACGATTATATGTGGGAATAGGTGTTATTTAAAAACGGCGTCGGCCGTTTGGTGCCCCGCCGTTTGAAAAATGACATATATTCCCCATAGAATTAATTTCCCAGAATTTATTTTATACCCTTATCCGAAGGGGAGAAGGTTATCTCCATCTCCTTCCACGCCTCATACTGATCTTTCGGCAAGAACGTAAATGGAGAGCACATTTCAATGGCGCGTATCGCGGTCGTAATCACATAGGCCGAAGTCGAATCCGTTGGGGTCGGCGCCATCGTGCGATACACTGTTCCATTTTCGGTCAAGAATGCCGTCACCTCAATTTGCATATTCTTTGGATAAGTTCGTCCTGGATCAATCATCCAACATTGACGAATCCGCACACGCAACGCATCTTGAATGGAAAGCGACAAGTCATGCAATTTTGTATTGGAATCGGATGTTGATTTGTGTTGACCGTCTTCGATTTTCTTCACCACCCCCGGGCGGGCGACTTCAGGTTCTTCTTGGGCTATTTCTTCGGTTTTCTTTTCGACTTTTGGGTCTGTTTTTTCTTCTGTCTTTTTTTCAACTTCTTTTGGCTTTTCCAAAGGGATAACTTTTTCTTTCGGTTTTTCCGCCTTTTTAGGATTCACCTTTTCCGCTTTTTTTCCCGCTTTTTCCGCCGCTTTTTTATCCTGCTTTTTTTCCAACGCTTCTAATTTTTTAACCTCTTCTTTTAAATTAGGAATAGAAGAAGACTTTTGAACGACAATTGTCGAAAGATCAATTTCAATAACAGGAGTAGCCGGCGATTCTTTTATCAGCTTATTCACTTGAGAAATACCACCCATCAAAAGAATCAAAATAAATAAACCGTGTAAGATAACGGAAGAAAGAACAGGTCCCAAACGGTTAATTAGATCAATCATTTTCGTGGCACGTCTGTTTGAAGCCCTACATTTTTCAAGCCAATATCCCGCATTGCCCCCATAACTTTAATAACCGTACCGTAAGGCACGCTGCGATCGGCAGACAAAACAATTTGAGCTTTTGGATTATTTTGCGTAAGGCTTTTAACTTTAACCAAAACATGACGCAACGCCAAATGACGCTCGCCAATATATAGCTTTCCTGTTTTTGTAATAGACACAACAACTTGATCTTGTCCAGAAAGGGACGACTTACCCCCATCGGGAAGCTTCATATCCAAGCCAGATGTCAGAAGAGGTGCGGTAACCATAAACACAGCAAGCAACACCGTCATGACGTCAATCATGGGCGTCAAATTAAGCATAATGGAATCTTGTTTACGACGAAGTTGACGACGCATTCTTAATTTAGAAAGCATGTTTTCCCTCTTCTAATTGACGTGAAATCAACATTTCAAGCTCAATCCCAAAACCAATCAAACGGTTTTCAAATTTTTCTAGTTTTTGTTTGAAATAATGCGCGCCAATAGCGGCTGGAATGGCGACAATCAAACCCAAAGCCGTTGTGGAAAGCGCCGTTGCAATCCCCGGTGCAATCACAGAAAGATTCGCATTACCAACCGATCCCATGGCAGAAAAACTCTGCATAATTCCCCAAACGGTTCCAAACAAACCAACAAAAGGAGCCGTCGAAGAGGCAACAGATAAAACGTCCAAACGTTGTTGCAAGTGCATCATTTCATTTTCCGTTGTCGTTAAAATAAGTTTTTCAACACGTTCTTTTAAATAATCACCATTCTTCGCACCGCCTAGCCTTGCTTTTTTTAATTCCCCCATAACAGATAAAAACAAACGCGCTAAAGGGGATGTTTTTAAACGCGATTTATAGGACGTATAAAGCATATCTAAATTTGTTGTCTTAGAAAAGAAATCAGCCTCAAACGTATCCATTAAAATGAAGGCTTCCTTAATTGTTTTCCATTTTTCAACCATAACAGCCCAGACCCAAATAGAGCCAGCCAGCAAAGCAAAAGACAAAAGTTGGATAAACCAACCAGATTCAAAAAGAAGGTGTAAAAAAGAAAAATTCATAAGTCATATCCTCTGTTTTATGCATGATTTAAGATGAAAAAGACTGTACTGCGCAAAGGGCACTTAGTCAATCATAATTATTTTTATAAATTCTTCAAAACGCTGAAAAACTTGAGTCGGCTGAAAACTGATTCGATCACACAATAAATAGACTTTTTTGGGCGCATCATAAACCAAAAAACTTTGTGAATCTTGGCCAACAATAAGCTTATGAATTAAAAACGGATGATCAGCATAACGTTTATTATATGACACAATATCGGGGAAAGAAAAAAAACGCTCTTTAATAATATGAGGAAGAACCCCATAAAGCTCTAAATCACGAAAGATAAGGCCATTTGTTTTTGACAAAAAAGAAACATAATCCGCTGGAATTTCACTTAAACGATTATGCTTTAAAGCCGCATTAATTTGAACTAAATCTTTTAAATCAAAAGGATCAAAGCGGTGTGCATTTTTAGGTATCATTAACCACGTCCTTCCGAAGTCATAGAAGCCCCCGCCTCTGTCATACGATCCGTCGACCCATTCCCGGCCGGAGAAGCCCACCCCAAAGAAGCCGGCACAAAAACACTTTCTTCTATCGCCGGCACAAATAAAAAAGGAGGCAAAATATAGCCATATAACGGCGCTTCTTTTACACTTTGTTCATGATGCATTTTGCATTGTTTACGGATAAAATCAAAAATCATATTTGAAAAAGGATGTGTTTGAATCAACAACATGTTATCAATTTCGGCTTTTCCACCATAGGCTAGGGGAACTTTAAAAATAACATCCAAATTTTCCGGTAAACCCTGTTCACGAACTTTAACAATGCCTTCTCGGGTTAAAGAAATACGCCACAAGGATTCCATACCTTTATGCGAAAAACCAACCTCTTTCAAAAAAGATTTTAATAATTTGACATAAGACGAAGCAACACAACGAGTGGGCGATTCAGAAACGCGGGAAACTTTTTGAAGAGGCATTTCAGGTAAACCCATACGTGCAATTTCATCTTTCCAAAAAGCCTCAGAAAACATAATTTAATCCTCTTCGTCTAATTCAGATGGATCCGCTTTAATAATCTCATAAGTTTTGTCAAAATAATGCGCAACACTAGTGGCAAATTCAATGAATTCATCAGACGGAGGATCAAACTCACCAGATAAAACAGTATCAAGTAAGGGCAATTTATCCCCTTCTAAACTAAATAAATCAAGATGAGGATATTTCTCTTTCAAGGCTGGCAATTGATCATGTAAGGGGGCTGTGAAAAGAACCCCGGCTTTAATCTCAAAAGGAATATGATTTTTAAAAGCTTTTTTACACATATCTGTAAAACTTTTACGGACACCATTAAGTAAAGCCAACGGAGAATCAATCCGCTCTTTTTGTGCATTCATCCAATACGGATCTTCGGGAGTTTCAGAAAACATCATCTTTTGAGTCGGTTCATTTACAACCGAAAACAAAAAAACATGATCATTACTAACGCCAAAATAAGATAGTTTGAGTGCCCCAATCCGTGGAGTCGGCAACCATTTAATATTTTTCCGTTCGAATATTTTGCTTAAATCAACAGCATTTTCTTGTTTCTTTTCCGGCATTGTTCTTTCTTCCGGTTTGACAGCAACCGGCGTTTTTTCTGGAACTGACGGAGTCAAAAGTATGTCAGACAAACGTGGCTTTTCAGGGAGATCTATTTGATTTTCCGCAGAATAAACAACTGGCTTATCTATTTTTTCCCCGCTGTAATGACCTTTTTCAGGAACATAAGCACTATTTGAAACCGGAACAGGACGGGACAAATGCGCATGAACAAACTCAGGAGAATGATACGACGCATGTTCTTCATGACGATCCATTAATTTGAAAAAATAGCGCAAAGAAAAGCCACCACCAATCCAAACAACAACAAAGGCGATAAAGCTTAATATAAAAGAAAAAGGCAATTTATCTAAATTAGACAGCAATAAAGATAAATGTCGCGATGAAAAAATATTCACTTCAAATCGGAAAACAAAAAACAAAAAGCAAATTGCCCAACTAATGATCGTCCAAAAAAAATACGAAAAATATCTGTGTTTCATACACAACAGTATACACAAATAAATAAATAAAAACAAGACGTGCAAACGCACGTCTCATTTAAACAAACTAATATTCAATTCCGCGTGTTTTCGCCAGAGAATCAATTTGCGCAGGCGTCAATTTTAAAAGACGCGCATTTGACGCAGCAATTTCAGCATCCGACATTTTTTTCGGAACAGGAAGATATTTATAAACTATTTTTGTTTCAGATTTTTTAGAAACAACAGCTGAAGAATCCTTTAAACCCTTTTCTTTTATGGCAACAGAAGAAGCTGTATCAAGATCAGAAAGAACGGCTGCTGTGGGAATGTCCTCCTCTTCCTCAAAAAAGGTT